>JAPJOW010000072.1 GCA_030826005.1 Aliterella sp. RAGGC_92 | reverse complement strand
ATATAAGAATTAGCCTTTAGGAGGAGGTAATTATTTTGGGATAAGTTCAACGGAGCTTGAAGCGAGGGAAAAGGAGAGAACTATTGATAATTCGTTTTGCTTTGCGCCAAAATTGTTAACAGCCAGTAGAAACTAAAAATGCACTACTTAAATGCAACGGAAACTCCGCCAGCACCTCTAGTTGAACCAATAATTGAGTTAAAAGGCATTAGTAAAAAGTTTGGTGAAAATGTAATTTTAGATAATGTGGATCTAAAAATTTACCGAGGGGAAGCCCTGGCAATTATCGGGCCTTCCGGGACGGGAAAATCAACTATTTTAAGAATTATCGCTGGATTATTAGCGCCGGATACGGGAGAAATTTATGTAGAAGGGCAGTTAAGATCGGGCTTAATTGAAGATGGTAGAGATCCAATTGGGATTGGCATGGTATTTCAACAAGCCGCTTTGTTTGACTCGCTCACCGTAGAGGAAAATGTAGGCTTTTCTTTGTTTCAACATTCCAAACTCAAAAAGTCGCGTATTAAAGAACTGGTAAAACAAAAACTAGAAATGGTAGGCTTAGGGGAAGCTGGAAGTCGGTATCCCGCCGAGCTATCAGGAGGAATGCGTAAGCGAGTCAGTTTTGCTAGGGCAATTATGGCAAACCCCAATAACCCCAAAGATACCTCCGAGGTTTTGCTCTACGACGAACCTACCGCCGGACTAGATCCGATCGCATCTACTGTAATTGAAGACTTGATTCGCCAGCTACAATGCGCTCAAGGAGTTTGTAACACTTATGCGATCGTCACTCACCAAGATAGTACTATTCGCCGTACTGCCGACCGGATAATTTTTCTATATCAAGGTAAAGTGCAATGGGAAGGAACTGTCAGCGATACTCAATCAACCGATCATCCGTTAATTAGACAATTTTTTAGCGGTAGCGTAGAAGGCCCAATTCATATAATTGGTTGAAGTGGAAGCGTTTTACCGAAAAAAATTGCATATTGTCAGCTAAATACTAGGAGAATAGTTAGATGCGATCGCGCACTGTTCGAGAAGGCTCTGTTGGTTTATTAATTCTTCTAGGAATAGGACTGCTAGGCTGGTTTATTCTGTGGTTGCGGGGAGTGGAATTAACTAAACGCAGTTACACCGCAATCGTTTCGTTTGCCAATGTCGGCGGAATGCAAGACGGGGCAACGGTTCGCTATCGGGGGGTAAATATTGGTAGTATTGTGGCAATTACACCGGGAGCAAACGGCGTAGAAGTTGAAATGGAAATTAGTCCTGCCGACATCATCATTCCGCGCGATGCGGTAATTGAGGCTAATCAATCAGGTTTAATTAGCGAAGTCAGTATCGATATTACACCCCAAAGGCAGCTTGCGCCCCAGTTAGTTGTGGCAAAACCTTTAGATGAAAATTGCGATCGCGCTTTAATTATTTGTAATGGCTCTCGGCTGCAAGGTCAAATTGGCATTAGTCTAGATGCGCTGATTCGTTCTTCTACCAATTTTGCTAGTATTTACGGCAATCCCAAACTCTACGCCAACTTAAATACTGCCGTAAATAACGCTGCTTTAGCAGCATCGGAAGTAACGCAACTTACCCGCGAACTTGAAGTTTTATCAAAGTCTACTCGCCAGCAACTAAGCACTTTTGCTTCCGCAGCAACTTCCGTACAGCAAGCCGCTAATGAAATTAGTAATTCTAGCAGCAGAACTATAACTCAATTTGGTACGACTGCCGAGCGACTAAATGCAACGACAGCTAATGTCAATCGGTTAGTAAATAATGTCGATAGTTTGGTTACAACTAATCGTTCTACTTTAGTGACGACTTTAAACAACCTAAACCAGGCAAGCGAACAGTTACAAGTAACTTTTGGCGGACTATCACCAACTCTTAATCGTTTTAACCAAGGGCAACTAATCCAAAACTTAGAAACTCTTTCTGCCAACGCCGCCGAAGCTTCGGCTAACTTACGCAATGCCTCTAACGCCCTCAACGACCCTAATAACATATTGGTATTGCAGCAAACCTTAGACTCAGCGCGAGTAACTTTTGCCAATGCTCAAAAAATTACATCCGATTTAGACGAACTAACTGGAGATCCTCAGTTTCGTCAAAACGTCCGCGAGATCGTTGATGGACTTAGTGGTTTAGTATCTTCTACTCAGCAATTAGAACAGCAATTACAAGTAGCCTCTGATTTAGATCCCAAACCAGAGACAAACCTAAATATGACGGCTAATAATAATTTGCCTGTTTCGGTAATGCCAAACTTTGACGGGGCAGAGTTTTCTTTAGCGCCAAAAACTTTAAAACCAATTTTGCCCACGACAACAGAGGAAGAAGGCAGAAGGAAAGATTGAAAAAAGTTGGGCGTTCGTTGCCTAGTTAAAGGATAAAAGATGGGGAGACAAGGAGAAAGGTGGGTTGCGGCAAAGGGAAAATCTATCTAAATTCAGCAATGGCAAAAATTGTTCCTCTGCTAGTTTTACGAGTCATCTTTATGGAAAAGCAAGCATAAAATTCAATTCTCGCAAAACTTAAATGGTGTTGCTCAAAGCGCAGTAATTTTTCCTAGCTATAACTCTCCTGTGTCTCCTCATCCCCTATTGGGAATTACCCATTTTCAATTAAACTATACCCCAACCCGGAGGTGGTAACGGAATTTGCTCATCCATGCGCGATTGCGACACTCGCTGCATACTAGCAGAAAGCCAAATAAACATTTCTTGAAAGTTTAAACCTACTAACTTCAAAGGACTGCGGGCTACAATTTGGGCAAGGCGAGTCATATTTGCGCCTTCTACACCCACAGCAAAGAAAGCCACGCGCTTATTCGCTTCATCTTCTTTGATTCGGATTGCAGCTTGCTCGATTAAACTGTCGGGTTCGCCTTGCGGTTCGCCATCAGTAATTAAAAATACCCAAGGGCGATAGTAAGCAACACCGTTAGCGCTGTACTGTGCCTTGCGACTAGATACCATATCTAATCCTTTATGAATTGCCGATCCCATTACTGTCAAGCCTTGAGCCTTTAAGGTGGGTGGCTCAAATTGATCGGCAGTTACAAAATCTTGGACGACATTAACATCGCTGTTGAAGGTAAGAATTGCGACTTCAACTCGTTTTTTAGCCAAGTTATCGCGGTTTAGTTCCTCTTTAAATATTTTCAATCCCTCATTTAAAGCATTAATCGCTTCCCCTTGCATAGAACCCGAAATATCTAATAGCAACACGCAGGGACAACGCGGTTCGGGGTTTTCCGCGAATTCAACAGCATCCTCAAGTCTTAAAAATTCAGGCATAGTCAGAGCAATTATAGGACTAGAATTTCTAGTTTAACCGGGTAAGTAGAAGCCTGGCATCTTTTTTGTTAGAGAAAAGATAGCATACACTAATTTAGCGATCGCCGCCAATTACAAATTCATCGCCGAAATTGCGGCTTTTTGACTAACTTGCGCGTAGGCATTACTTAAATACGCGATTGCCGCCTCCGAGACGGTAGCATCAAAGTTAGAGTTGCCCGTACCATCAATCGATAGAGGAATAGGGCCTAGAATATCTAAAATTGATTCGTTGCTAACGGGAGGAGCAATGACAACTAAATTAGGATCTAAAGGGCGATCGTAGTGCCAAAATTGGGGGATATTTGGGGCATTAACCGTAGGAGTGGGATTGTGTGGTAATTCTATAGTTTCATCGGTGTTTTTAGCTTGGCGTAGCTGGCGTAAAGCGGCGATAATGCGATCTTTAGAGCTACCGCGCAGTTGAAATAACACAAAAGGATCTTCGCTAAAGCGATCGCCTAACTGATAATATACAGCCCCTATATGCTTGCAGGGATTGGCTTTGTCGGGACAAGAACACTTGCTGCGAATATCGCTCAAACTAAAGGGAAACAGCGACACGCCATTAGCTGTAAATACATCTTCAATATTTTGCGGCATTTCTCCCGCTAATAATTTTGCGGCAAAAAATGCCCGCTCGGACATCGTTTCAATGACAAAACCCCATTGTTCTTCGGTAAATGGCTCTAAAGACAAAGAAACTTGATAAGGTTCTACTTCCGTTCCTTGTACCTCGGCGGTGACTTTAGCGCCAATAAACTTAATACTCAGGACATTTCCCTGTCTTGAGTAATTTCTTGCCCTTTCTAAACGCTTTTTGAAGCGATAGGAGTCTAGCAAATCTAGCCATCTTTGCGCCCACCATTGCCGACTTGTCTGCGCGTTGTAACTGGTCATTGTTATGCGGGTAATTAGCGTCTATTTATTTTAAAACGCGATCGCTTTAGAGAATTTTTTTATTCCATGCGATCGCATTTATATTAATACACTAAGTTTTTGAACTCGATTTAGTTCTAGACTTAGTTGCCGTAGTTTTTTTTGCTGTAGTAGATTTAGCTTTAGTCGCGCGCTTAGTGGTACTAGCAGGCTTTTTAGTAGCTAATAATTCTAAGGCTGTAGCTAAAGTCATAGTTTCTACAGTTTGACCTTCCGCTAAACCAACATTAACTTTACCGTGCTTGATATAAGCGCCGTAAGGGCCATCATAGATATTTACAGGCTCGTTATCCACCGGATGAAGACCTAATTCTTTTAAAGCTTGCTTAGACTTGCTGCGCCCGGTTTTTTTCGGTTCTGCCAAAATCTCCAAAGCTCGTTCTAACGTAATTGTAAATACATCATCTCCAGCTTTAAGGCTGCGGTAGTCTTTTTCATCTTTGCTTTGATTGTGGACGATAAATGGCCCAAACTTGCCGAGTCCTGCTTGAATTTTGCCATTTGTTGCCGGATGAACCCCCAAGGTACGGGGTAAAGACAATTGGTTTACAGCCATTTCCAGCGTCACGTCTTCAGGACTCACCCCCGCAGGTAAAGAAGCAGTTTTAGGCTTTTTATTTTCCTCAGAAGGTTCGCCCAACTGCAAGTAATAACCATTGCTGCCAATTTTGAGGTAAATTGTTTCGCCTGTATCGGGATGCTCGCCTACTTTATTTGGCCCTTTTAACAATGCTTCGACTTGTTCGGAATTTATATCTGCGGGGGTCAAGTTGGGGGGAATTGAGGCGGTAATTGTGCTATTCCCGCTATCGGATTCAACGTAAGGGCCGAATTTACCAATGCGGACTTTAACCGCCAAATCGTCTAATTGGACAGTTTTAGCTTTAGCGCGATCGATTTTGCCTTCTCTTTCTTTAACTAAAGTCTCTAACCCTTGATCGCCCGAATAAAATTGACGCAAATAAGGCAACCACTTGACTTCTCCGGTGGCAATATCGTCTAAAGTCTGCTCCATTTTTGACGTAAAGCTAGTATTTACTAGATCGGGAAAATGTTCTTCTAGTAAAGCTGTAACGGCAAAAGCTGTAAAAGTTGGGATTAAAGCATTATTTACTAACTGCGCGTAGCCGCGATCGATAATTGTACTGATAATACTTGCATAAGTACTCGGTCGCCCAATTCCTTCACTTTCTAGAGTCTTAACTAAAGAAGCTTCCGTATAACGAGCCGGAGGCTGAGTTTCGTGACCTATGGCTTCCAACTTCGTACATTCTGGAGAGTCGCCTACTTTCAAAGTTGGTAAAATGACTTCTTGATTTTCCAACGCTGCATCCGGGTCGTCCGAACCTTCTACATAGGCGCGCAGATAGCCAGGAAAATCAATCCGTTTGCCACTAGAGCGAAAACCCGCATCTTCTACTTGAGTTTGGACGGATACTTGAGTTTGGCGCGCATCTGCCATTTGGCTTGCGACTGTCCGCTTCCAGATCAAATCGTATAAAGCCGCCTCTCGACCGCTTAAGCCTGTTTCTTGGGGAGTGCGAAAAGTATTTCCCGCCGGACGAATAGCTTCGTGGGCTTCTTGAGCGCCTTTACTTTTGGTTGTATATTGCCGAGGAGCAGGTGATAGATACTCTTTACCGTAGAGCTTTTCTACACAACTGCGCGCGGCGGCGACAGCTTCGGAGGATAAATGCACCGAGTCTGTCCGCATATAGGTAATATACCCTTGCTCGTACAAGCTTTGTGCCGTCCGCATAGTATCTCGTGCCGATATTCTCAATTTGCGGTTAGATTCTTGTTGCAGCGTTGAAGTCGTAAACGGCGGGGCTGGTTTGCGCGTGACGGGGCGCTCCTCTAGCCCGGTTACTTTCCAAGGCTTACCTAAGAGACGTTTTTGCAATTTTTGCGCCTCTGCTTGAGTAAGTAGCACTACTTTTCGCCCGGAAATAATTTGCCCGGTGTTTTCATCAAAATCGCTACCTGTAGCTACTTTCGTGCCTGCTAGGGTAGTTAACACGGCGCTAAAGGGAGTTTTTTGTTGGGCTAAGGTTGCTTTTAAATCCCAATAACTACCTTGGCGAAAAGCGCGGCGCTGGCGTTCGCGATTTACTAATAGCAATACTGCTACTGATTGTACTCGTCCTGCCGACAGTCCCCAAGCAATGGTTTTCCAAAGCAGGGGCGACAACGTGTAACCTACTAATCGATCTAATATTCTTCTTGTTTCTTGAGCGCGGACTACTTGCTCGTCAATATTGCGACAATTTTTGAGGGCCTTTTTAATCGCTTCGGACGTAATTTCGTGAAATACCATCCGTTTTGTGGGAATTTTTGGCTTTAATATTTGCAACAAGTGCCAGCTTATGCTCTCTCCTTCTCGGTCTTCGTCGGTCGCCAGTATCAGTTCATCGGCGGACTTGAGAGCTTCTTTTAGTTGAGTGACAATTTTTTTCTTATCTTTGGGGATTATATACAGGGGTTCAAAATCCGCTTCTACATTAACACCCAAGTTAGCCCATTTTTCCGACTTGACCTGGGGGGGAATATCACTAGCTGACTGGGGTAAATCGCGCACGTGTCCCATTGAAGCTTCCACGCGGTAGCCTGCGGGCAAATAATTACGAATAGTACGGGCTTTGGTCGGTGATTCAACAATAACGAGAGTTGGCATGGGAACTTTTTGAGCAAGTAGCAACGAGGCTAATAAGTCCAAGGATTAAAGAATTTTCCCCCGAATGTCAAGAGGGAGAATTTTTTAAACAGATAATATTTATCTACAGTAAGTTATTTCAATCATTAACCTATATTTGCAATTAGTGGCTACAACAAGGGCAAAGAAATAGGCTCGAATGATTGCCATCTATGCTTTTCAAGACTTTTATTAATTGTGACAAAATTTACTTGCTACTAGCGATCGCACTTTGTAAAGCTTGACGAGCGCGAAAATCGCAAGTTTTGGGGATAAATATTCAAGAAACAAATCAAAAAAACATTTTAATCCCTTTGAGAGACAATACAATGAACACGGTTAGTTTTTATGCCTAATAACGGCAGCCTAAACAAAGTATGGATTTTGCCACGCTTGCAGCCCAGTTGAACGCTGGGACAATTTTGCCCGAAGGGATAATTATTACTACCCTTCTGGTGGTTTTAGTCGGTGACTTAATTGGGGGTCGCAGTGCTTCGCGTTGGATTCCCTACGGTGCGATCGCCGGATTATTAAGTGCGATCGCGGCTTTATACTTGCAATGGGATAACCCTAGTCCGATTGGCTTTTTAGGTGCATTTAATAGCGATGACTTGAGTATTGTGTTTCGCGGGATCATTGCGCTATCTACCGCCGTAACAATTTTGATGTCAATTCGTTACATCGAGCAATCGGGTACGGCGATCGCTGAATTTATCACAATTATGCTGAGTGCGACTTTGGGAGCAATGTTTCTCTCTGGCGCGAATGAACTTGTGATGATTTTCATTTCCCTAGAAACATTAAGTATCTCATCGTACTTGATGACAGGTTACACCAAGCGCGATCCGCGCTCGAATGAAGCCGCCTTAAAATACTTGCTAATTGGCGCTTCGAGTACCGCCGTATTTTTGTACGGAGTTTCTTTACTCTATGGACTTTCGGGCGGAGAAACTCAGTTAGACATTATCGCCGCTAATATTCCCAATATCAATGGCGAACAATCTTTAGGATTGCTAATTGCTTTAGTATTTGTAATCGCGGGAATTGGCTTTAAAATATCTGCTGCGCCTTTTCACCAGTGGACACCAGATGTTTACGAAGGCGCACCCACTCCAGTTATTGCTTTTTTATCGGTAGGTTCAAAAGCGGCGGGTTTTGCGTTAGCAATTCGTTTGCTAACAACAGCTTTTCCGCTTATTACCGCCGAATGGCAATTTGTATTTACCGCCCTTGCTGTACTGAGTATGGTTTTGGGTAATGTTGTCGCCCTCGCTCAAACTAGCATGAAGCGGATGCTGGCTTATTCATCGATTGCTCAAGCGGGCTTTGTGATGATTGGCTTGATTGCTGGGACTGAAGCTGGTTACTCTAGCATGGTGTTTTACCTGCTAATTTACCTATTTATGAATTTGGGCGGCTTCTGCTGCGTGATTCTGTTTTCTTTACGCACGGGAACAGATCAAATTAGCGAATACTCTGGTTTATATCAAAAAGATCCGCTTTTAACTTTGGGTTTAAGTATTTGCTTGCTGTCTTTGGGTGGGATTCCGCCCCTAGCTGGATTTTTTGGCAAAATTTACCTATTTTGGGCTGGTTGGCAAGCTGGGGAATATTGGTTAGTATTGCTGGGACTTGTAACTACCGTAATTTCGATTTACTACTACATCCGCGTAGTCAGAATGATGGTAGTTAAAGAACCTCAAGAAATGTCCGACGCGGTGAAAAATTACCCCGAAATTCGCTGGGATTTGCCCGGAATGCGCCCAATTCAAGTATGTTTAATCTTGACTTTGGTAGCGACTTCTTTAGCAGGGATTTTATCGAATCCGTTGTTTACTTTGGCTAATAATTCCGTTGCCAATACGCCCATATTGCAACCTTCGATTGTCAGCACTTTGAAAACGGCAGCTAATTTGAAGGAAGTTGTCAGCGAGTAGCGGTAGATCCCCCTTAAAAAGGGGGAAAATATTTAAAGAGAGCTAAATAACTAGCTACGAATTAAAACAATTATTTTAGGGGCGCACCTTGAGTAGTGCGCCCTTCATTATGTGAAATAGGTATTTTGATGAATCAATCGATAGCTGCGATCGCACTTACCCCAAACGCTACTAAAACTTTACTGCCTTTATGTCATACAATTGGCGCGCAGCTTTGGATTCCCGAATCTGTAACTAATATTGCCAAAGCGCAAATATACACGGGAGATTTAAAAACTCACGTAGCTACTTTGTGGAATACTCAGCAAGCAATAGTATTTTGTTTAGCAACAGGTGCGGTAGTGCGGTTAATTGCGCCTTTATTGCAACATAAATCAACCGATCCGGCGGTGATAGTAATAGATGAAGAAGGTAAATTTGTAATTAGCTTGTGTAGCGGACATCAAGGCGGCGCGGATAAATTAACAACATTGATTGCTCAACTAATCGGTGCAATTCCCGTATTAACAGGCGCATCTTCCTCTTTAGGGCTTCCCCCCGTAGATATGTTAGGAGTTCCCTTTGGTTGGCGACGAGGCGAAGGCGATTGGACGGGTGTAAGTGCGGTAGTGGCGCGGGGTAAACCCGTACAAGTAGTTCAAGAATGCGGTTCTTCTTTGTGGCAAAAAGCCTATAGTTTTAAAGATTCCTCCACGCCCCAAGCCAAAATCTATATAACTGCTCGTAATGTAGATAAATTAGATTATCCTCAAATCCAATGGCATCCGCGAGTATTGTGGGTAGGGATTGGCTGCGAACGTGGAACGCCTACTGAAACGATCGCCCAAGCAATTAAAAAAGTATTTTTAGAATACAAGTTAGCCGAAAGTGCGATCGCCGGAATTGCCACTATTGACATTAAAGCTGATGAAGTTGGCTTACTTCAACTCTGCCAAGAACGAGATTTACCTTTAATTACCTTCAATAAAGAAGCTCTAAGCGCCGTCTCTGTCCCCAACCCTTCCCCCATCGTTGAGGCTGAAGTTGGAACTCCTAGCGTTGCGGAAGCTGCCGCTTTGAGGGCTGCTAGTAGTCAAGAGCTATTAGTAACTAAACAAATTTTTAAGTCCGTTGGCGCGGTAACAATTGCGATCGCTCAATCAAAGCAAGAATATACTGGTCGTAGTGGAAAACTGTTATTAGTGGGAACTGGCCCAGGACAATTAGATCAAATTACCCCCGCCGCGCAAAAAGCGATCGCCGAAGCAGATGTAGTGATTGGATATTCGTTGTATATAGACTTAATTGCTCCTTTACTGCAAAGCGGGCAAATTATTGAAGCAATGCCCATTACCCAAGAAAGACAACGCGCCGAACGCGCTATAGAGCTTGCAAACTGGGGTTTAACGGTGGCGGTGGTATCTTCTGGCGATAGCGGTATTTACGGGATGGCGGGAATAGTGATGGAACAATTGCAAGCGGCTAACTGGGATGGAAAAACCCCCAGCGTGCAGTTATTTCCGGGAATTAGTGCCGTGCAAGCGGCGGCTTCGCGCGTGGGTACGCCTTTAATGCACGATTTTTGTGCTATTAGCTTAAGCGACTTACTTACACCTTGGGAAACTATCGAAAAACGCC
The DNA here is from genome assembly GCA_030826005.1 of Aliterella sp. RAGGC_92. GTDB lineage: Bacteria > Cyanobacteriota > Cyanobacteriia > Cyanobacteriales > Chroococcidiopsidaceae > Aliterella. The sequence continues at coordinate 7,646 of JAPJOW010000072.1, read as the reverse complement.
TAATAGCCGCCGCCCAAGCGGATTTTATTACCGCTTTATACAATCCTAAGTCGCAAACGCGCACTCAACAATTAGCCACAGCAACGGCTATTTTCTTAAAATACCGCGATTCAAATACACCTGTGGCGATCGTTCGTTCTGCCTATCGCCCAGATGAGCAAATTACCCTAACTACTTTAGATAAATTACTCGATACCCCTGTTGATATGCTAACTACAGTTTTAATTGGCAACCAAACCACTCGCACTCACAACAATTGGATGATTACCCCACGCGGTTATCTTGGCTTTGGGGATTCAATTGTGCCAAATATGAGCTAATTTAAACCTATTTAAAAAATTACCTTTGAGCGTCGGCTGAATTAGTCTTATTAGACTACGATTGCTCGCTACTTCTAGCATTTTCGAGTTTTTGGCGAATCGCTGCTTGGATTTTCGCATCAAAATCAGGATCGCCAGGAAGCGCAATAATTCTGAGCGGACGACCGATTGATTCTGTTTAAGTATGCGCGGCATCGCAGCGCGATCGCCACGATGCTTAAGAAAATATTGCTTCAACTGGGCTTTTGACATTGCATCATAATTAACCTGACTCATCCGCAAACCCCCTATTAGGTAAGATTTGAAACTCAATTTCTTCGTCGTACCCAGCCAATATATAAACGTTATTAGTCCGGTTATCAACACAAATTAGATGTATAGGCTGAAGCATCATGTAGGTCAGTTGATAGCTGATGCGATATAAAGTCTCTAATTGAGCAACAGTAGGCACTCTAATCACTCATTTCACCTATAGGCAATTTTAACAGGCGATGAAACTATCTCTAGAATTTCAACAACACTGAACATTTTCCGACATCTACGATATCCTGAATGCCTAATACAACATCACCATTCCCAGGAAAAGAACTTACTCGTTTGGGCAAAGGGTAAGGGGAAAACAAACCTTCACCCCTTACTCTTTTAACTCAAACTACATCTTGGCTTGCTCAAGACCTTCTTTTACCCTTGTACCGTACTGCGAATCGCACTGCATCAAGTGTCCTACCATGCGCTCTTGAATATCAAGGTTACAGGTTTTAAGGGCTGCAACCAAGTTCAAAATCAAGTCGTCGCGCTCCCAATCTTCAAAAGCCCGATAGCGATCGCCTGCTTGCTGATAATCGTTAGGACGGCTAATTTTTTGCCTTATAACCGCACCTTGAACGTAAGGAGTATGATCTTTTCCAGACTTTGGCGCTTCTTTGAGTCCGCCCATACTGCTAGGTTCGTAGTTAACGTGAGGGTTTTCCCCTGCTTCAACTCCATCTACTTGATAAGCCATCTGACCATCGCGTTGATTTGTTGCTACCCGTGTTTTTGACCGATTAATCGGTAACTGGAGGTAATTTGTCCCTACACGGTGACGCTGAGTATCGGAGTAAGAAAAAGTCCGACCTTGAAGCAGTTTGTCGTCAGAAAAATCTAAGCCATCAACTAATACACCCGCACCAAAGGCTGCTTGCTCAACTTCCGCAAAATAATTAGTAGGATTTTTGTCTAACACCATCCGTCCGATTGGCAACAAGGGGAATTGCTCTGGCGGCCAAACTTTGGTTGGATCTAAGGGATCGAAATCAAGTTCGGGATGTTCGTCATCGGACATGATTTGCACGCAAAATTCCCATTCGGGATAATCGCCTCTTTCGATGGCTTCGTACAAATCTTGCGTAGCGTGATTAAAGTTCTTCGCTTGAATTTCTTCCGCTTGAGCAAGAGTTAGATTTTTGACTCCTTGTTTGGGGACCCAAAAATATTTAACTATATGTCCTACGCCATCAGCGTTCACCATTTTGTAAGTGTTTACGCCCGATCCGTCCATCTGTCTGTAGTTAGCAGGGATTCCCCAAGGACTAAACAGCCAAGTAATCATGTGCATGGCTTCTGGTGTTTGACTGATAAAATCAAATATCCGGTTGGTATCTTGACGGTTTGTGACTGGATCTGGCTTAAAGGCATGAACGAGATCGGGGAACTTGATCGGATCTCTAATGAAAAAGACTTTAAGATTATTGCCTACTAAATCCCAGTTGCCATCTTCGGTATAAAACTTGGTGGCAAAGCCACGCGGATCGCGTAAAGTTTCTGGGGAATGACCGCCGTGAATAACGCTGGAAAAACGGACAAATACTGGGGTAATTTTGCCTTTTTCTTGAAAAAGTTTAGCGCGGGTGTATTTACTTGCTGGTTCGTCGCCGATTGTTCCATAAGCTTCAAAATAACCGTGCGCGCCCGCTCCTCTAGCATGAACGACTCGCTCTGGAATGCGTTCGCGGTCGAAGTGGGAGATTTTTTCCAGAAAGTTGTAGTTTTCCAAGACTGTAGGTCCTCGGTCGCCTACGGTTCTTGTGTTCTGATTGTCGTAGATAGGATGACCTTGGCGGTTTGTCAAAGTCTCCTCGGTGTTTCCTAAATTATTATCTTGCTGCTCGTCTGTCATGGGTAACTTGAAAAATCTGCTCTTTGTTTGCAAAGTTTCCATTAATCGATAACTTATTTAGCTCAAAACTAAACTCGTTATGATTACAACTTAACTAAATCGTAGTCATTACAACTAGCATTTGCCTACTAAACTACAAAGAAATTGCAAATTTTTCTCTAAACTTTGGGGATAGTGCGATCGCATCGAAACCTATTCGCCGTCACTGTTTAGTAGGGCGAGGGAATTAATTAAGCATTTTATTCCTAGCAAAATTATTTTTAGCGTCACGTCTAGCTATAGAGTTATATCGCTTTATTAATAGTGCAGCGCTAGTGCGGGTAAGTATAGAGGCACTTAAGAGGCGATCGCTACAAATAAAATCCCCTTGCTCAAGTGTTATAAACACCAATTAAGAACAAATACTTATATCAACTGGATATTTCACCGTCTTACCAGCGATTGATGTTTAAGTCATATTTGCGTAGTTACATATAAGAGCAATAGCCCTGACAAATAATTCAGCATCACTTAAGTTTGTCCAGGTGTCTAAAAGTATTTCAAGTAGACTAACAACCAAGGCAATCAATAAATGTTTTATCACAAGAAGCAATTGCAATACTTTACTCCTCCAGAGCGTCCAGACGCAGTTTATGCTAAGAAACTGCAAGAACTCATAGGCGGTCCTATGGGAGAAATGACTGTGATGATGCAGTATTTATTTCAGGGGTGGAACTGTCGCGGGCCTGCTAAGTACAAAGATATGCTACTGGATATTGGGACTGAGGAGATTGGTCACGTTGAGATGTTAGCTACGATGCTTGCTCATCTTTTAGATAAAGCACCGATCAAAATGCAAGAAGATGGTGCAAAAGACCCCGTAGTAGGTGCAGTTATGGGGGGTACTAATCCAAGGGATGTGATTGTAGCAGCTATGAACCCAAAGCATTCAATTGTCTCCGGTGGGGGTGCTATGCCTGAAGACAGCGTTGGCGTTGCTTGGAATGGTCGCTACATCATGGCTAGTGGCAACTTGTTAGCAGATTTTCGTTCTAATCTGCACGCCGAGTCTCAAGGTTTACTACAAGCGGTGCGGTTGTATGAAATGACTGACGATAAGGGCGTAAGAGACCACCTTAGTTACATGATTGCTCGTGACACCATGCACCAAAACCAGTGGTTAGCGGCGATTGAAGACTTGCAAAGCGAAGGCTTTGAGGAAACTGTAGTTCCCAAGATTGCCTATGAATATGGCAAAAAAGAGGCGGCTTATCAGTTCTGGAATAACTCTGAGGGCGAAGACAGCGCTCAAGGTCGTTGGGCTAAAGGACCTTCTATGGACGGAAAAGGCGAGTTTGAGTATGTAGCCAATCCTCAGCCCCTAGGGCCTGTACCAACACCACCACAGCCCGATCCTAACTTGCACGGTACTCCCGCTTCTCCCGCAATGCAAAAAACAAGCGACGGTGCAACTAATATTGTTGAGGGTATCTCTCAGGCGGTAGAAGACGCAGGACAAACGATTAAGCGCACAATTATCGGCGAGTAAATAGGGAAGCGTAGGGGTGTAATATTTGCACCCCTGCATAAAAAAATATTAGTTTGCAGCAATACCTTCTTGCCTAGCTGCTTTTTGCACTGCACCCGCAACGGCGCTTGCAACTCGCTCGTCAAATACAGAGGGGACAATATGTTGGCGGTTGAGGTCGGCAGGTTTTACTAAGGATGCGATCGCATAAGCGGCTTCTAAATACATAGTGGTGGTAATTGTACTAGCGCGGCAATCTAGAGCGCCGCGAAATACCCCAGGAAACGCCAAAACGTTATTAATTTGATTGGGGTAATCGCTTCTCCCCGTTGCCATAACGGCTACAAAGTCCGTTACAAGTTCTGGTTGAATTTCGGGAATGGGATTTGCCATTGCAAATACAATTGGCTGGCTTGCCATCGAGCGCACCATTTCCGGCGTAACTACCCCCGGAGCGCTAACACCAATAAATACATCTGCACCTATCATCGCCGCCGCTAAACCGCCCATTTTATCGCTTGCAAATTCGAGTTTTTCGGGGGTCATATCTGGGCGCTGAGTGGATAAAATGCCTTTAGAGTCGCACATCCAGATAGTTTCCGCTCCAGCTTTTTTAAGCAAACGCGCGATCGCAACTCCTGCCGCCCCTGCACCATTAATAACGATCTTCACCTTACCTATAGGCTTATTAACAAGTTTTAGGGCATTAATTAACGCCGCTAAAGTTACAATTGCCGTGCCGTGTTGGTCGTCATGAAAAACCGGAATATTTAGTTGTTCGCGCAGTAACTTTTCAATTTCAAAGCAACGAGGGGCGGCGATATCTTCTAAATTTACACCGCCAAATACGGGCGCAATTTGTTTAACGGTTTCGACAATCGTTTGGGTGTCTTGACTAGCTAGACAGATGGGAAAAGCATCAATCCCAGCAAATTCTTTAAATAGCATCGCCTTACCTTCCATGACGGGTAAAGCCGCCTCTGGCCCCAAGTTGCCTAAACCTAATACCGCGCTACCATCAGTAACGATCGCGACGGTGTTTTGTTTAATAGTTAAATGATAAGCCTGTTCGGGATCTTGAGCTATTGCCGTACAAATTCTTCCTACGCCTGGAGTGTAAGCCATTGCCAAATCTGCCAAACTTTTGATGGCAATGCGACTTGTAATGCTGATTTTGCCGCCGCGATGCAAATTAAAAGTGCGATCGTAGACATCTATTAATTTAATATCGGGTAAAACTTTAATCGATTCAACAATTTTCTCTGCGTGTTCGGTACTTGCCGCATCTACTGTAATATCGCGGATCGACACCTCGCGGGTTTGCTCGATTAGATCGATTTGACCGAGATTACCAAAAGAAGATGCGACAGCACCTGTTACACTCGCCAGCATTCCTACCCGGTTAGGAATTTCTAAGCGTAACGTCAAACTAAAGCTAGAGTTAGGGGTCAAATTTGTCATGCCGAGTACCGCGATTCTCCGTTATTGAAGCAGTTGATTATAGCAATACACTTTAAATTGGCACAAATTGCGATCGCAAACTGCCAGTATTTTGACCAAAGTGGGAATGGGAGACAAGGAGACGGGGAGAGGATTAGTTCTGTCCCCTTGTCCCCTTGTCCCCTATTCTTTCTTACTTTGTCGCATAGAATTAACGAATTGCTCGAATAAATAATCGGCATCGTGGGGTCCGGGACTTGCTTCGGGGTGGTACTGTACCGAAAACATTGGTAAGGTTTTGTGCTTTAATCCGGCAACAGTGCGATCGTTTAAGTTGAGATGAGTAATTTCTATATCTGTACCGGGTAAAGAATCAGGATCGAGAGCAAAACTATGGTTTTGGCTAGTAATTTCTACTTTTTGCTCTAACCCCGCAGGTTGATTTAAGCCGCGATGTCCAAACTTGAGCTTATAAGTTTGAGCGCCTAACGATAAGCCTAGTATTTGATGACCCATACAAATACCAAATACGGGCTTTTGGCTAGTTAATAAAGCTTTAGTTGTTTCTATTCCTTCGGTATTTGCTGCCGGATCTCCGGGGCCATTGGACAGAAATATGCCATCGGGATTATATTTCAAAATCTCCTCGGCGGGCATACTTGCGGGAACGACAATTACTCTACAACCATAACTAGCGAGTCGGCGTAAAATGTTGCGCTTGACTCCAAAATCTAAGGCGACAACGGTTAGTTGTTTTTCTACTATCGGTTCGGTAACGGGTTTAAATTCCCAAATATTAGTAGTTATATCTGACCATTCGTAAACTTCGGTTGTCGTAACTTCTTTGACTAAATTTAAGCCTGCCATATCCGGCGCAGTTTGGACTAATTCTAGTAATTCTGCTTCGTCGAGTTCTGTAGAAATGCCGCCATTCATTGCCCCAAATACCCGAATTTTGCGAGTGAGGGCGCGGGTATCAATGCCGTAAATGCCGGGGATATTGTGCTTTTTGAGGTAATCGGGCAAGCTACTGGTAGAGCGCCAGTTACTAGGGCGATCGCATATATTGCGCGCGATCGCTCCTTTTACTTGCGGACGGTTTGATTCTTCGTCTTCTTCATTACAACCCGTATTGCCCAGTTCTGGATAGGTAAAAACTATCATTTGACCGCGATAGCTAGGATCTGTCAATACTTCTTGATAGCCCGTCATTCCGGTATTAAAAACTACTTCGCCAATCGTTGTTCCGGTTGCCCCAAAGGACAAACCGCGATAGGTTGTACCATCAGCAAGGACTAAAATAGCGGGTTTAGACATTTTCAATAGTTAAGCTAATTTACGGCAATTGCGATCATTATGCCATGAGTCGTTTTTAAGCAGCGTTGATTTTGTTGTGATGCGATCGCATTACTTGTTCCTCTAAGCGATCCCCAATACGAAACTTAGCTGACAATTTTCTTGAAATCTTTGGTAAAAAAGCTTTACAGTAAATTAATATACCTTAATATTTTTTTTAATAAACTCGTGCAAGAAGATTTTAGACTAATTGTTGATTTAGTATTAGTCCTTGCAGTATCAGCAGCAGGTGGTCTACTCGCAGCACTATGTCGCCAACCAGTTTTACTAGGCTATCTAGTTGGGGGCATGGTCATCGGGCCGGCAGGATTGGGACTAATTAAAGAACTAATCCAAGTAGAAACTTTAGCCCAGTTTGGTGTTGCTTTTTTATTATTTGCTTTGGGAGTAGAGTTTTCCCTTGCTGAACTCAAAAAAGTTCAGTTAATTAGCTTGGGTGGTGGGGGTTTGCAAATTGTCCTCACTATTATCGGTACGGCTTTAGTATCGGTAGGTGTGGGATGGGTAAGTTCTCCAGCACAAGGAGTATTTTTAGGGGCAATTTTATCACTCTCATCTACCGCCGTTGTTCTCAAATGCTTGATGGAGCGCAACGAAACCGACACGCCGCACGGTCAAGTTATGCTGGGGATGTTGGTAGTTCAAGACTTAGCTTTAGGGCTAATGCTGGCGGTTTTACCTGCTTTAGAACAGCCACCGGAAACTATTGGTATAGCTGTAATTACGGCATTAATAAAAATTGGTTTATTTGCCGCCGGAGCAGTAGTAGCAGGGATTTGGCTAATTCCACCCTTATTAAGGTTATTTGCAAAAACAGAAAGTAAGGAATTATTTTTATTAGGAGTAGTGGCGCTGTGTTTGGGTA
>JAPJOW010000333.1 GCA_030826005.1 Aliterella sp. RAGGC_92 | reverse complement strand
ATTGTCTGTATTAGTTACTGAAGGATTAGATGAGGAAATTGGGCTAGGAGTAGCAATGGGAACAGATATCGAAGAATTGGCTATTTGCTTAGAGCTTGGTAAATTTATTGCAGCAGCACTAAAAGCAAGACTTCCTAATCCCAAACCTATAAGAATCTGCCAACGCTTTTGAGAATTCAAGAACCTTTTGGAAAAGGCTTGAAGTGGACTAACTCTAATTGCGGGCAAGGTTGTACTACTAGATAGCTGAGATACAGGCGTATTAGGTGGAACATTGCCTAATGACTGCAAAGCTGGGTGTTTAGCAGCTTTGCTTAATGGTGTTGAGGATGGAATATTTTGAATAACTGTTGATGGAGTTGCCGTAGAAGCAGTAACAAGATTACCTGGAAAAATATCAACACCAAGTTTATCCGCTCTTTCGCACCAGTAACACTTGCCATAACTCCGGCTGTAGTGGTGACTATCTACCTTGCCACAAATTGTCAAATCGTTAACCGCAACTTGTAGGGCATTGTGCCAGTCTTCAGCACTTGGGCGTAGTTTAGGCGATGCGTGTCCGTCATTAAAGCACTGGAGGAAAAGTCGCTTAATTTCTGGATGCACAACATCAAGGGGAATCGTAGTTTGACTAGGGCGAATTAAACTATTTTTACCTCCGTACCAAAAACCTTTGCGGATAAGTTCAGTTTGATCTGGCGATTCACCCGTACCCGTCCACTCCCCAGAAAAAGGATGGTAGCCAAATAGTAAGTAGTGAATCAACACCGCTAGGCGAAATCGGTCATGAATTTCACTTTGATCGGTTGTAGAAAAATCTTTGCCTAGTAGTTCTACAGGTGTAAAACCATCAGAACCTACAGTACAACGATAGACTTTATTTGTCTTTGAGTCGCGCACTTGAAAAGAATCGGTATCAATTACCGCCACCAAAGCGCGATCGCTAACTAAAATATTCTGGGGTTTGATATCGCCTAAAACATAGCCTTTCTCATGAATTGCTTGAATAATCCAGGCAGTATTTAAGGCGGTAACGTGGAGATAATACCAGTTAAACCCCGGAGCATTTCGTCTCCGCAACCTGGGATGATAAATACTCGGAAGTTCTCGACTACTGCGAACGGCTGGCATCAAAAAGCCTACACAATTACCACCTCCATCTACTAGCAAATCCTGGGGAAAAGCAATAGAAATATGATTTTTGCTCTTCATTGGATCTACAGGCGGATTTGCCAGCATCGCCTTTAGCTTCTCGATTCTCTCTGGGGTTGGATCGTGGTAAATCTTCGCTAAAGTGCCGCTAAAGTTGGTTTCCCAAACTTCTCCTTCACCGCTACTAGCTATTTGTTTGCCCAAAGAAACAGTTTGGCGATCGCTACTGCGAGTCAGAATTGTCATCATAGCAGCACAATAGTAAGGTTTTATCGTCGTCTGTGCGGGAATTTAGCCGCTCGGAATTTAGAAAACTCATCAAATAGGTATCTTCTTGTTCAGGGTTGCTGGTTTCTTGCAGATATTCTTCTAAGGGCGCAAAGAAAGGGGCAAAGGGTGTAAAATCGCTCATCCGAATAGCAACTCTTTCTAGCCCATCGGTTGACGCAAAAATATACTCCGGCTTGCCTTTAATTACTTCTACCCGCAGCGATCGCACAGCATTAGCTGAAGTCACAAAAGTTGTCTCGTTGATGTATTCGCCTTTATCGGGTGGAAACAGCAATTGATAAGCTTCTTGCTGACAGCGCACGGCAATAAATCCATCGCCAATTTGCATCGCCGCTACCCAATGGGGAGTAGCTACAAATACGAGTAAAGTACAAGCTAAGTCTTCAAATAAGTAACCATCTTTTGCTGCCTGCGTTTTCAAGGCATCAATTACCTTAATAGTAGTTTTGGTAAAAAGTTTGCTGGCTTGTTCCTCGGATAGCGGCTGCGGGTAAGACTGCCAAAAGGGTTTTTGTTTTTGTAACCACTTTTCTATATTTGTGAGATATGCCAAAGCTCTCTCAACGGCTAATTTAGCGCCAATTTCGGCGTATTTTGCACTACCTGCGCCATCAGCTACAGCCCCAATAATCACCTTATTTAAGACTTTATAGCTACCGTAATCTTGACAGGGCATTTGCTGCTTAATATGACTTGTTCCAACGGTGGAACGGGCGATCGCTCTCCACTGCATAAAATTTTCTCGTCCTTTAGGTTGCAACTTGACCCCAACCTACGGCGGGCAATGCTACCATTGTTCCCCCCACTTGGCTGCTAGAAACTCGTTTCATCGAAGTTGAAAGCCAGTGGAACATCTCTTTAAATTTCATTCCATCCAACATCACGGGCGGACGTTCTGGTACAGCAATTTGTTTAAGGGTATTCATATCCGCACCCTTTACGCCGACAGCAAAAAACAACAGTCTACTCTTTGCTTCAGCTTGTCTTACTTGTTGGGCGGCATCATACCAATTATCTGTAGGCGCTCCGTCGGTAATTAAGAATACCCAAGGGCGATAGTATTGCACGCCGTTGTCTTTATACGTTACTTTACGTTGTTCCAATAATTCCAAAGCATACTCAATCGCTTCTCCCATCGGGGTTACACCATCGGCAACTAATCTCGGCGATGTGAAATCGTCAATTGTGACAAAATCTTGCTTCAGTTGCACCGGGCCAAAAGTGACTATCGCTACTTCTACTCTCAGCGCGGCGGTTTCATCTTGACGCACTTCTGATTTAAAGGTCGCTAATCCTTCATTTAAGGCATCAATGGGCGCACCTGCCATTGAACCCGATGTATCGCACAGCAAAATTACCGGACAACGCGGTTCGGGGTTATCTACAAATTCGGGCAATCCTACAGGCATCCGAGCTACTCCAGATAAAACAACTTTTGACGCTGATTAATATCGCTGTCAAAGTTAGGATGCCCAAATAAAACTACAAAATTGCAAGGTCTAAGAATAAAATTAGGTTTTGCTGGATGGGTTGAATTAGCCCCCTAGCCCCCAATTCTGGGGGAACTATAAATTTAAAGTCCCCCATGCGTTGGGGGATTTAGGGGGCGTTTCTTAGATAGCGCGATCGCACTATTACCAAATAAATGGAATCAAGCGGCGGCTAGATTGCTGATAATCTGCATATTCTGCGTACTTTTCTCCCATAGTCTGCTCTTTTTGGGCTATGCGTTGCAGATATAGTAAAGCGATCGCACTTGGCACTATATAAGCCCAAATTGAACCCGCCACCACACTAAAACTTAGATAACGCATCA
>JAPJOW010000332.1 GCA_030826005.1 Aliterella sp. RAGGC_92 | reverse complement strand
CCCTCGCTTCAAGCTCCGTTGAACTTATCCCAAAATAATTACCTCCTCCTAAAGACTAATTCTTATATAAGAATTTTTTATGTAATTTTGCCGAGTTTAATGGTTGCTCAAACAACTTTTAGTAGGCAATTGTTGACATGAAAATTTTAATTTTTAACCCACTTGTTGTAGACTCCATCAACTAAACTACCTCCTAGATTTAGGCGCTGAATTAGCTTTGACTGCGTGTTTTTAGCTGAATTAGTAACATTTGTATCTATTAAAAAGTTTAAAAAGCAATCTAAAAAGATTTTTTATCAAACTATTTTTAAATAATTAAGTAAATTGTTACAAAACTAATAATTGATATAAATAAAATTGTTATAGCGGCTACAAAATCTCGCTATCTATAACTATATTCTCTGAAAAGCTTGCAAGCTCAACCTTGGTGACAGCCGCAGACGTGCTGCTATTAAAAATTAACTAATTACCAAAAGCCGCTCTTGTTAGGGCATCTTCTTTTGGGAAATATTTTAGGAGTAGGAATGAGGAGACGAGACTTCATAACCACCGTCGCCGCGTCGGCTGGTTCTGCTTACGCTGCAATGAAAGCATTGGATTTGCTAGAGCAACCCGCCGCCGCGCAACAAAAACGTCCGTTTCAGTTACAGCGCCGAGGAGGAGGCAAGAAAGTAGTCATTTTAGGTGCGGGTTTAGCGGGGATGACCTCCGCTTATGAGTTGGGTAAAATTGGCTACGATTGCATAATTTTGGAAGCACGCGATCGCGCTGGGGGTAGATGTTGGACTTTGCGGGGTGGAGATAAGTTTACAGATATTGACGGACAGACAGAAACCGTAGGATTTGACCAAGGATTGTATTTTAATCCAGGACCCGCCCGCATTCCCCAGCATCACGTAACTTTAGATTATTGCCGAGAACTTGGGGTTGAACTAGAAGTTTTTACTAATCTCAATCGCCAACAGTATTATTACAACGAGAATGTCGGTGCTTTGTCTGGTCAAAAAATTCGGGCGCGAGAAGCAATAACCGATATGCGCGGTTATATATCAGAACTATTGGCGAAAGCCGTCAATCAAGATGCCTTAGATGCACCTTTATCGGTAACAGATAAAGAAAAACTCGTTGAGTTTCTCCGCACCTATGGCAACCTCAACCCAGACTTGTTTTACACTGGTTCAAGCAGGCGCGGTTACGCTACGCCCCAAGGCGCGGCAGATAATCCAGGAATACTAGCCGATCCTTACGATCTTAGTGCTTTAATTAACCTGGGATTTGCTGGTTACGAGGCTTCAGAATGGGGCTACGATCAACAAATGACTATGCTGCAACCCGTAGGCGGTATGGATCGAATTGCTAAAGCAATGGAAAGTAAAGTCCAGCAATTGATTACTTTTGGTGCGGAAGTAAAAGAGATTCGTAAAACACCTAACGGCGTTCGCGTTGTCTATGTAGATAGCAAAAATGGTCAAAGGCAACAAGTATTGGGCGATTATTGCATTTGTACCATCCCTTTATCAGTACTAAGAAATATCTCCTCAGATTTTGCCCCCGATATGCAGGCGGCGATTTCAAGTGTTAGTTACGCAGTTACAGGTAAAAGTGGATTGCAGTTCAATCGCCGCTTTTGGGAGGAAGATGAAGATATATATGGTGGCATCACAAGTACGAACCAACAAATTACTCAAGTTTGGTATCCATCTTCCGGTTACTCATCCAAAAAAGGAGTGATGTTAGGTTATTACAACTTTGGTACTAACGCTTCTGATGTAGGTAACTTACCTTCCGCCCAACGCCTAACTCTAGCTTTGGATCAAGGTAGTAAAATTCATCCCCAGTACAGAAACCACTTTGAAAATGGGATTTCTCTATTTTGGCCCAAAATTCCCTACAGCCTCGGCGGGTGGGCATCTTATACCCCTGAAGTGAGGCAACAATACTATCCTCGACTCAACGAACCCGATGGCAATATTTACCTAGCGGGGGAACATCTCAGTTATCTTACTGGCTGGATGGCTGGCGCTTTTGAGTCCGCCAGACTCGTAACTTCAAAAATTAGTGCAATACCTGCTTAAAAACAATGAACGTAGAGAAAACAATGAAAAGATATCTTAGCCAAGGGTGGAAAATTGGTCGTTGGTTATTACTAGCTATTGGCGTTAGTTTCTTATTGTTAAACGTTGCGGGCGTAGACGTGCAAGCAGCGATTGGAGTTGGCGCACCGAGAAGCGTTACTCGTTATGGAACAGCGACATCGCCAATATTATCGGCGGTGGCTGTACCGGAAAATCAGGCATATTTTTGGACGAGTGGAACTGTACCACCAGTTATCGATCCGAGTGTACCAACGGGATCGCGCGATCGCTATGGCGACACAAAAACCCAAGCTACAGGCATCCTGACTCGGTTTCAAACTTTATTGGCTGATGGGGGGCTGAGTTTAGAAGATGTCGTTTATCTGCGCGTTTACCTAGTTAGCGACCCAGTTTTAGGCAGTGTTGATTATCAAGGTTGGTTTGATGCTTATGCGGAGTTTTTTAATAAAGATAACGTTCCTAAAGTTGCGCGTTCTACCCTGGCAGTTGCCGGATTAGTTGATTCTGGTTGGCTAGTTGAAATTGAGGCGGTTGCTGTTTATCCAAAATCAGGTAGACGGTAAGCTAGTGCAAGGAAGACAATCGATTGCCTTCCTTGCTTGTTAAGAAACTTGTTATTTGGTAGAGGTGGTAACGATGGATTATAGAAAGTTTGTAGGCGTAGGAGCAATTCTTCTGTTGAGTATGGGCAATTTGCCTGTAAAAGCGCAAGTCGAGCCAATAAATCTCAGTAATTCTACTCGGCAAATAGATGTCACGCTCAAAACTACTGAAGGTCAAACTTTCAATCAATTAATCCAACAAGCAGAAATTCAAGCAGTTAGTTTAATCGAACAAGAATTTGCTAATGATTCTAGCATTGCTGAAATTGCTGTAACTATTTTAGGCGATCGCCAAGGTCAACAAGTACCGCTACTATTTTCTAAAGTTTCCCGCACAGATTGGCAACAACAACCAATAATTGGACAGTGGACAAAATACTTCGCTACTTCTGCGGTGTTATTAGGTTTCAATCAACCCCAAAAAACCCCAGCCCCCCAAACTCAACCTATTCCTAACACTCAAAACAACAACCTTCCGCCGACTTCTCCTCGTCCTAGCAGTTTACCACCTGCTCCTCCTATTCCGAATAACTCCCGTCCCCCTACCCCTTCTCCTAATAATGC
>JAPJOW010000071.1 GCA_030826005.1 Aliterella sp. RAGGC_92 | reverse complement strand
TCCGTAACTTCGCCATCGGGGGAAACGTGCTGGCGTACCATCGGAATTTCCGAATTAGCGGCATAATTTTCTGGTAAATTGATGCGCCGGGCAATACTTAAAGAAGTTTGCACTTCGGGTTGCCAAAACGGAATCCCAAAAAAGATTTTTCCCGATTCATCGGCGTACAGCATATAGCGGACGCTAGAAGTATTGCTATAAAAGCGTTGAGAAAATTGGGCAACTTCGGTAAGATTATTTTCCGCCACTAGCGGCGCAACGTTAGAAGCCAGCAAAAGCCCCAAATCGCTGCCAAAACGAGTATCGTTGAGCCGCGCATCTTGTTGAATAGTATTAACTGCCCAAAAGGTAAGCCCGCTCATAATTAAGGAAACCGCCAACGTTGCCGCCGCCAGTAGCTTTGTTTGGAGCGTAAAATCTGCCCACCAATGAGCGATCGCTTTCCCAAGTGTTTTTATCCAAGTAACCATTTTTTTAAATTTATATTAGTTTTGTAATAAATCCTTACAATTAAAAACTAACAGTAAATTGAGAAATAGGTAATAAAACGCAAACATTCATTTTTTACTTATTGTTGCACTCTATACCCAATATCGCGCCGATAGTACATTCCTTCAAAGTGGATGCGGTTAATTGCCGCATAAGCGCGATCGATAGCGCTGGCAAAGTTTTCGCCTATTCCTGTCACCCCCAAAACTCTGCCGCCGTCGGTAACTAATTGCGTATCTAGTTGCTTTGTACCAGCTTGAAATACATAAGTATTTGCCGTTTCAGCATTTTTTTCAATTCCAAAAATTGCTTTCCCCTTACTATATTCTCCCGGATAACCACCCGCCGAGGCAACGACACAACAAGCTGCGCCAGGTTTCCAGGCAATAGGAGGTATTTGTCCCAATCTTTTTTCAACGCAAGCAAGGAGTAATTCTTCTAAAGGCGTTGCGAGTAAAGGGAGAATTGCTTGGGTTTCAGGATCGCCAAAGCGACAGTTAAATTCCAAAACTTTAAATTCGCCCTCCGGCGACACCATTAAACCCGCATAAAGTACGCCCCGGTAGTCGATATTGCGTTTTTGTAAAGTTGCGATCGCACTTTGCAAAACATCTACTTCAATTTTTGCCATCAATTGAGGAGTAATTAATGGCGCAGGCGCATAAGCACCCATCCCCCCGGTATTATCTCCGGTATCGCCGTCTCCGATGCGTTTATGATCTTGAGCAGGTAACAAGGGGCGAATTGTTATTCCATCCGTTAAAGCCAATACCGAAACTTCTTGCCCCGTTAAACATTCCTCTACTAAGACAAACTTGCCTGCGCTGCCAAACTGTCCTCCGAATATACTATCAATTGCCCTATAGGCTTCCTCAATAGTGGCAGCAACAACAACGCCTTTTCCCGCCGCCAAACCATCAGCTTTAATCACAATCGGGATAGATCCCGCTTCTACATAGCCTTTAGCGGCGGCGGCATCAGTAAATACCGCCGCTTTAGCGGTAGGAATGCCGGACTGTGCCATTAAAGACTTTGCCCACGCCTTGCTTGCTTCAATTTGCGCTCCCATGCGCGATGGCCCAAATACTTTAATTCCTTTATCCTGGAGGTAGTCTGTAATGCCTAGTGCTAAAGGTACTTCTGGGCCAACGACAACGAGATCGACTTTATTATCTTGGCAAAACTGGGCGATTGCTTCAAAGTCATCTACACCCAAAGGTAAGTTCTCGCAGCGCGCCATTGTTGCTGTACCGCCATTACCGGGAGCGCAGAATACTTGTGCGACATTTTTTGATTGTAGAAGTTGCAGCGCGATCGCGTGTTCTCTACCGCCATTGCCAACCACTAAAACTTTCACGTTTTGCCCTCTCGCCATTTAGTACAACAATAGACTTCCTGCAAAAGCCCACCTAGGGTTAAAACCCGATTGTTTATATCTAAAGTTAGCTTAAGCCGACTGAAAAAATTTTATACTTTTGCAAGAGGTCTAATTATCAAGTTATCAGTTAACCGCTCTCCCCCAACTGAAGTTTAATTGCACGCACCTCGAATAACAAAAACCCCTTGTCCCCTTGTCTCCCCATCCCCTACCTCTCAACCTCTTTGCTGCTGGTAGCGCTCTTTAAACAAACGCTGCTGAACCTTATGATCGACAATTGGTAAGGGATAGCCCAGCGCATCGCGTTCTTCGGCGGGAATATTACCGCTAATTAAAAATTCTGTATCTACAGACCGTAATTCTGGTAGCCATTCTCTAATATATTCCCCTTCAGGATCGAACTTTTGCGCCTGACTTGCGGGGTTAAATATTCTTACAGGTTTAGGATCCATCCCACTAGAAGCGCTCCATTGCCAGCCGCCATTATTTGCTGAAAGATCCCCGTCTATTAGGCGTTGATAAAAGTATTTTTCTCCTAATTGCGGGTTAATTAGTAAGTCCTTAGTTAAGAAACTAGCTACAATCATCCGGCAGCGATTGTGCATCCAACCCAGTTCGTTCATTTGCCGCATTGCCGCATCGACAATGGGATAACCCGTTTTACCTTCACACCAAGCTTGGAAATGTTCTTCGTTATCGTTGTAGGGAAAGTTTTTAAAAACTTCTCGATAAGCGCCAGTTTCTAATTCGGGGAAATTATACATCGCGTGTTGATAAAATTCGCGCCACGCAAGTTCTTGTTGCCAGCCTGTGATGCTAGTATTTGTTTCATCGCTGCGGCTATTTTCTAAGGCTGCTTTTGTTGCTGCCCATACAGTACGAATGCCAATAACGCCAAACTTTAGCGCCGCGCTTAGTTGAGATGTGCCATTAACGGCGGGAAAATTGCGCTGCTCTTTGTATTCGTTAATTGCTGCATAAGTAAATTCTTCTAGCTTTTCAGTGGCGGCGGCTTCTCCGGGGGCTATTACTAATTCGTTTTCCCAATTAAAGCCTAATTCTTTAGCTGTAGGTAAATTTATAACTCCCGCCGCGATCGCGAGGTTTTTTTCGTCTTCTGTAAGCCCTGTAACGTCTTTTAAGGCGGCTACAGGTTCGGCTTTGGGTTTGCTTATCCAGTTGCGCCAAAAGGGGCTGAAAACGGTGTAAGGCGCGTTAGAACCCGTGCGGATATCTTCGGGAGCGTGGAGCAATTGATCCCAGTGTTTTTCTTTAAATTCAATGCCTTTTGCTTGCAAAGCATCTATTACCGCGCGATCGCGCGTTTGCGAATACGGCTCAACGTCCCAGTTCCAAAACACCCCACGAGCGTTCAAAGCACTAGCTAAGGCGGGTATTGCTTCTGGGGGATTGCCTTTAATAATTAATAATTCGCTACCTGCTTCGGCGTAACGCTTTTGTAATTGCTGCAAACAGCCGATCATATAGGTAACGCGCACCGGGGCAACATCATCGCGTTCTAAAATATTTGGATCGAGGCAAAATACCCCTACTACCTTTTGACTGCGATCGCGCGCGAAGTCAAGTCCTGTATTATCTGAGATTCGCAAGTCGCGGCGATGCCAAAATAAAATTAAGTCAGACATTGAATACTATTTTAGTACGAGCGTACTAATATTTTAAGATAATCGATGGGACAATAGCTCGATAAATTGGGCGTGTTCGGGCGAATTTAACCCCGACTGTAACACTGCGATAGCGTTTACCATTTCTCCGGCTAATAGTAGGGGTACAGCTAACCACAAACCCGGAAAAACAAGGCTTTTTATTACTCCATTTTCATCCGGCTGTAATGGCACATATTCACCTTCAGTAAGACTAAACCAGTCAACTTTGCGATCGAAAACTTGCCAAATAACATACTCTTGAACACCGTTACGGCGATATACCTGTTTTTTATCGTACAAATCATAAGTGGCGCTACTAGCGGCGATTTCTACAATTAATTCCGGCGCACCTTCTATATAATCATCATCGCTAACAATACTTCGCCCTCCTGACTCGATTCTTAGTAAAGCATCCGGCTGGGGTTCGTTGTCTAAATCTAAGCGCACCGTAACATTATCAAGCAAAGAAACCCCTGGGGTTACGATCCAGTAAGCTGAAAGCATTGCCATAATTGCCGCGTGAGGCTGCCCGTGACTTCTTGCTCTTACTGGCGATCCCATGTATACTACTCCCTCAATTAGTTCAGCTTTCTTTACTTTTGGCATTGCTGTATAGCGGCGCTCAAATTCAAATCGCGACAAGCGATCGCCATTTTCTAGAGGGAGGATTTGAGTAGCCGTTTGTGTCTTTGAAGAAGTCATAACTTAAGTTAAGTAAGGACGAGCTAAAAGAAAGCTAGAAATCGATTTGGCATCTACTGGCTCACCTTCTAAAATAGCTCTTTCTAATTCTTGGGGAGTTAGTAATACTGTCTCTATATCTTCGTCGTCATCTTGCAAAGGCGGTTTGTCTAAAACTTCCAATTCTTGAGCGAGAAAAGCATAGATAATTTCATCGGAGTAACCCGGCGCGAGGAAAAATTCACCGAGTTTTTGCCATTTATGGGCGCGATAACCTGTTTCTTCTTCTATTTCCCGGCGGATTGTTTCGGCGGGAGATTCGTTTAGTTCAACCGTACCCGCCGGAAATTCTAATAATCTTCCTTGGACTGCAAAACGATATTGCCTTACTAAAACAAGTTTACCTTCGGGAGTCACTGGCACGGCTAAAGCGCCTCCGGGATGCCTAATACACTCCCACTCGCCTTCAGACTCGTTGGGTAAACGCAGGCGATTGACTTCAAAATCAAATTTGCGTCCTCGGTAGTGCAGGCGTTGCTTTAATAATTGGGGGGGTTCTTTACCTATTGCCATAACGTTAAATTTTGCTAACTCCCGAACAGTCTACCTCTTGAAGAAGTTGCGCGATCGCCTTTCCTGAAACTGGTTCAATCCAATGGGGGGCAATTTCGGCTAAAGGTACGAGAACAAAAGCGCGTTCGTTCATGCGCGGGTGAGGAATTTCTAATTCGGGAGCTTCTAAAATTAAATCTGCGTATAACAATAAATCGAGATCGATGGATCTTGCTCCCCATCTTTCCCGCCGCACTCGCCCAAACTTTGCTTCGGTGGCGAGTAAAGTTTTAAGTAATTGCTGGGGTAGTATTTGTACTTGCAGCAAGGCACAACCATTGAGGTAATCTGGTTGAGGGATTCCCCCTACAGGCTTTGTGCGATACCAACTAGAAACTTTTTGCACCGCAATACCTGGAGTAGCGGCTAATACTTGCAAGGCGGCAGTTAAAATACCTTGAGAATCACCTAAATTACTGCCAAGGGCGATCGCGCATTTTTGGGGTTCACAAAAAATCTGCAAAGCCTTCCTAGCTCCACTTAAAATTTATCATTTTAATAATCTCTCGTACTTTAAACCAAAAGTTTATGATTTTCCTTTATAACTAGCGATCCCAACCAAGTAGAATAAACAAAACAATTTGCTTCGTGCAGTAGCGTTATTGAGGAACTAATAAAAGTGTCCAAATTAATTCCCTGGCTCAAAGAGCGAACAAATAAAGTCCGTGACTCTGCGCCAGGGGAAAAAGTAACTTTGGTAGAGCAAATCAAAAACTTACCGAGTTTAGCTTACGCCAAAATTCCTAGGGATAAACCTCTGTATCGTTACTACTGGTTTTGGTTGCTACTTGTAGCTAGTGGTGGGACGGTTTTTTGGACGGTTTTTTGGTTCGCTATCGAACGCAGTTTGCCCGAAGCAACGGAACTATACACTTTTGTCCGCGATGATACTTTAACGATTAAAGCGGGTGATGGCTCTATATTGCAACAGCGCGGGCCTGCAACTAGAGAACAGTTAAAACTCAGCCAAATACCTAAGCCACTGATCCAAGCTTTTATTGCGTCTGAAGATCGCCGCTTCTACAACCATCATGGGGTAGATTATCAAGGCATTGTGCGGGCGTTTGTCAATAATATGCGATCGCGCAATCTCGTTGAAGGCGGTAGCACGATTACTCAGCAGTTGGCGCGAATTTTGTTTTTAAATCAAGAACGCACGTTGGGGCGCAAGTTTAGAGAAATCAGCTTATCCCAAAAAATTGAAAAAAAACTCACTAAAGAGCAAATTTTAGAGCGTTACTTAAATTTAGTTTATTTAGGATCGGGCGCTTATGGTGTCGCCGATGCTTCTTGGGTATATTTCAGCAAACCTGTACATAAACTCACCCTGGCAGAAATGGCAACAATTGCCGGACTTGCACCCGCACCTAGCCTTTATTCCCCAGTTGTCAATCCCACCTCTGCTATCCGGCGGCGAGATTTAGTCTTGCAACGGATGCAGGAAGATGGAGTAATTACGCCTCAACTAGCAAGTACGGCGACAAAATCCCCTATTGCTCTTAAACCAAGTTTGCCCAAAAGACTGCAAGTAGAAGCACCTTACTTCACAACTTATATTCAGCAAGAGTTACCTAAATATATTTCCCCCGAACGGATCGAAGCTGGGGGCTTAACAATTGAAACTACCTTAAACCCCCAGTGGCAAAAAGCCGCCGAAACCGCCGTAAAAGATACAGTAGCTAAAAATGGTCGTTGGCAGCACTTTGAGGAAGCATCCTTAGTTAGTATCGATCCCCGCAATGGCGAAATTAAGGCAATGGTGGGGGGAAAAGATTTTAAAGTCAATCAATTTAATCGCGCTACTCAAGCCCAACGCCAGCCAGGGTCTACTTTTAAGGGTTTTGTTTACGCCGCCGCGATCGCTTCGGGGATGTCTCCTTACAAGTCTTACATCGACGCGCCTTTTATTGTAGAAGGCTACGAACCTTTAAACTACGATCGCGGTTATCGAGGTTGGATGACAGCAAGTAGCGCCCTAATTTCTTCTATTAATACCATTGCTGTAAAAGTTTTAATTGATGTTGGTTTTGAACCCACCATTAAACTCGCTCGTAATATGGGCATAAAGTCCGAATTAAAACCCACTTATTCCTTAGCTTTGGGTTCTAATGAAGTAAATTTACTCGAACTTACTAGCGCCTACGGTACTTTGGCAACCCAAGGTAAGCATATTGAAACTCACGGGATTCGCCGGATTTTTAATCGCAGTGGCGAGGTTATTTATAAATCAACATACCAGCCTAAGCAGGTGCTAGACCCCGGTAGCGCAGCAATTATGACTTGGATGCTCAAAAGTGTCGTTCAGTCGGGTACGGGTCGCGCAGCGCAGTTAAATCGCCCGGTTGCGGGGAAAACTGGCACTTCCGACGAAGCCCGCGATTTGTGGTTTATTGGCTATATTCCCCAAATGGTGACGGGGGTATGGTTGGGTAACGATAATAACGAACCAACTTGGGGTAGCAGTAGTACGGCGGCTTACACTTGGCATCAATTTATGGCGCAAGCCGTGCAAAAAATGCCTGTAGTAGCATTTCCGTCAAGACCAAAGTTAGAAGGGCGTAAAGGTAGTATTAAAGCGCAGCCGCTCAAACCTAAACGAGTAATTTCTAAACGCATTCGTAAAAATCGCCTAAACGAGCTAGAGCAAAATAGTTTACAAGCAAGTCCAGAATCCAATCGTCGCCGAAGACGCGGAATTTCAAGGCGCGAAGATGGGCAAAATTCAGAAACCACCACGCGGCGCAGTCGGCGTTATAGAAGCGATCGCCCAACGAGAAAATTACGCAAGCGCCAGGAATCCGCCGCACCACCAGCAACGCGAGTACGTCCTCAAAACCAACCCTCCCGAACGCCAGAGCGGTCTACTCCCCAAGTTGCACCCACAAGGTCTTGGCGAGAGCGGCTTAGACCTGTAGAAAAATCGCGTAACAATCCGCCTCCTGCGGCACCGCCAGCTAACCCGACTCCGGGTTTTGGTAGTGATGGCTGATATGGAAGGAGACTAGAGGACAAGGGGACTAGGGGAAGAAGATTTAACCTTTCCTTACCCTCAATCTTGGGGGAGATGCAAAATCTAACACATTTTTGTATGCTCTTAAAATCAGTAATTGCCTAGGATTAGGAGCATAAAATGAATATATTAATGCAAACCGCAGCCCAAGCCGCCGAAAATGGC
The DNA here is from genome assembly GCA_030826005.1 of Aliterella sp. RAGGC_92. Taxonomy (GTDB): domain Bacteria; phylum Cyanobacteriota; class Cyanobacteriia; order Cyanobacteriales; family Chroococcidiopsidaceae; genus Aliterella. Next base: position 10,327 of record JAPJOW010000071.1, on the reverse strand, counting down.
CCTCATTTTCCCGTTTCCTTCACTTTAGTATATGTAGTGGGATTTATTGCGGCAGTATCGATTGGCTCTGTTGCTTGGTACAACTCTAAGCGTCCTGTAGGTTGGGAAGATAAAGAACGTCCCGATGTTGTTCCAGAAGTGAAAAAAGAAGAAACCCCCGGTATCGGCGAACCCAAGGCTTAAAAAAGTCGCTTCATTGTTATTTTTGTACCTCAACCCAATGGCGGTAAAGTTTTTGAATTTGTTTCATTACTGCGTTATGGACGGGTTGAGGTGAATTATTTTCTGGATCTAATGATTGCAATTGAGTTAGTAGCTTTGCTTCTTCGGTTGCTATATCGTTGTCACTGTAAATTAAGCCGCTAATAGATTCGAGTAAGTTTTGATAATCTGTAAGACTTGGAGAATTGCCGAGATACTCTTTCATCCATGCGTAACATTCTTTTGGCTCTACTTGCCGCAGTTCGTTGAGCAAAGGATAAACTTCTGGATCTTGGGCTACACCTTTTTCAGTGGCAATTTGGTTTAAATAGGTACGTTCTTCTGGCTGAATTTTGCCGTCAAGCCACGCAGCACCAATTAAGATTTTGACTAACTGTTTGACATTATTTGACATTGTTTTTCTCTAAATAGTTAGGGATTTATGAGCTTTTTTTCAATCGCACCATAAAAAAGCCATCCATCAAATCTTGATATGGTAAAACTTTAATCCAACGAGCGGATTTTGCAAAGGGAAAGCAAGGAGAATTAGGGTTTGGTGGCTCGATTAGCCAATTAGGGTTTTGCTCTAAAAAGTTTTCAATTACGCTTTCGTTTTCTTGGGGATGCAAAGTGCAGGTAGCATAAACCATTACTCCGCCGGGTTTGACAAATAAAGATGCGTGGGAAATTAGCTCGGATTGCAGTAACGAAAGTTCTTGGATACTTTCGGGAGTTTGTCGCCAACGCGCATCAGCGTGACGGTTTAATGTTCCCAACCCCGAACATGGAACGTCAAGTAACAAGCGATCGCATTTATCTTTATAACTCCAATGGCGACTATCCCCGACTTGAATTTGAATAGATTTTAGTTGCAATCGTTTGGTATTTTGTTGGAGTTTTCGCAATCTTGAAGCCGTGCGATCGCAAGCCCAAATTGTGCCAGTATCACCCATTAATTCAGCAATATGGGTAGTTTTTCCCCCCGGTGCTGCACAAGCATCGATAATAACTTCCCCTTTTTGAGGATCGAGCAAGTGGCTAACTAATTGAGCGCTACTATCTTGCACCGTCCACCAACCATCGTTAAAACCAGGTAAGTTTTGAATTGCTCCGGTACTTCCAGTTATTCTTAAAGCTTGAGGCAAAAAAGGAACGCGATTTACTTCTATCCCTGCCGATTGTAAGGCGGTTTCAACTTTTTCAATCGAACTTCGGAGCGGATTTATTCGTAAGTCTAGCTTGGGTGGTTGATTTAACCACTTGCAAAGTTGTTCTGTAGCGGTAAAGCCAAATTGTTCTAGCCAAACTTCGATTATCCAATTGGGGTAACTGTGCAAAATTCCCAATCGTTCTACAGGGTTTTCTGGCAACTTAAGCGGATCGATTCCGGTATCGTTAATACGGAGGTATTGGCGCAGTACGCCATTTACAAAGCCTGTAAGTCCTGATAGCCCGTTCTTTTTCGCAAGTTCTACCGTAGTATTCACCGCCGCCGAGGGGGGAATATGGTTCAAATAGCGCAGTTGATACAAACCTAAATGTAAAATTGCGCGGAGTAATGGGGGTTGTTTGTCGGCTTTTTTGCTGGCTAATTGATCGATTAGAGTGTCAAGCGATCGCATTTGGCGGACGCTACCGTAAACAAGCTCGGTTACTAAACGGCGACTTTGGGGGGAAAGGTCATTTTTACTCAATACCCGCTCTAAGGCGACATCAGCATAAGCTCCTTTGTGGACGGCACTTAGAGCAATAAAAGCACTTTGGCGAGAATCATCTTCCATAGTTCTAGAATAGACCTCCAGAAGCCTATTTTTTGCCCCCCTAGCCCCCAATTTTGGGGGAATCGAAGTTTACTAGCCCTCCATGCGTCAGAGAGCGAGAGCGCTTCTAGATTCGTACAGATAGAACTCTTGCACAAGATTTATTTAGTCGGCTTAAGCCGACTTTAGCTATTAGCCTGGGGTTTCAACCCTAGGCGGACTAGGATGTGCAAAGATTTTGAACTACAAAAAAAGCCTCCCGTTAAGGAGGCGAAAAAGTATTTAGTTAATAAACTTTTTAGATGAAGAAACTAAATGCAGTTCTTACAGCTAGTATGCCAGCGATCGCACTTACAACCAATGATGTCAGTGCGGTACTAAATAACCACCAGGCTGCACCGGATGCGGCTTTTTTAGTTTCGTCTGCTTGCTTAAGCGCTTGCTGTTTAATAGCTTCTAAGCGTCTTTGAGTTTCTTTTTGAATCCGTTCGCCTTGTTGCAATACTTTGTCTCTAGTTCCTTCTATTTGAGCAATAATGCGGTTTGCATCGGCTTCAGAAATATCTTCACGGGAACTAAGGACGGCGACTAAAGTTTCGCGGTCAAACTGGCTCAATCTTTCGCGTAAGGCGCTAAATCCAGCTTGCGGATCGTCAAATACTTTACTAAAGTCTTGCTGCAACCCTTCGTAGTTCAACTCAGGACGTTCTAAAGAGTTTAGGTAATTGCGGACATTACCCAATACTCCTTCAACTGCGGAAGTTACAGTTTGCTGGATTTTTTGCGCTTGTTCCACAATGGAATTGCGTACCGAATCTACTTGGTCAGCAATGCGGTTTGCTTCTTCTTCGCTGATATCTTCTCGTTGAGATAGTAGCGATACTAAAGTAGAACGATCGAACTTAGAAATGCGATCGCTTATACTTCCCAAACCAGAGCGCGGATCGTTGAGTAGTAATTGTAAATCGCGCTTAATTCCGTCGGGATTAAGTTCGTCTTTGTTGGTGTTTCGCAAATAGCTTTCAAGATTAGCCTCAAAATCAACAACTTGCTGAGTGGCGCGAGTTGCTAACCGACGCGGTGCTTTAACAATGCTGGTAATTCCAGCTTGCAATTGGTCGATTGCTTTGTTAACTTGTTCCTCGCTCAAATCTTGACGTTGACTGAGAAGTTTTACCAAAGTTTCTCTATCTACTTGCGATAATCTTTCCCGCAGTGCAGAAGCGCCAAGTTTTGGATCTTCGAGTAACTTAGTCAAGTCTCGCTTAATTCCTTCAGGATCGAGTTCTTCTAAGTTGGTATTGCGGAGGTATTCAGCAATTTTACTTGTAGTTTGCTCGTACTGCTCTTGAGCAATTCCGGCTAGTTTCTGCGGCGCTTGTAAAATGTTAGCGCGTACTGATTCTATTTGATCGAGGGTTTGGTTAATTTGCTCCTCGCTCAAATCTTGACGCTGACTGAGCAGTTGTACCAAAGTATCGCGGTCAAATTGCGATAAGCGATCGCGCAGTACGCTAATTCCAGCTTGCGGATCGGCAAATAGGGTTTGAAAATCGCGCTTTATACCTTCAGGATTTAGTTCTTCTTTATTGGTATTGCGGAGATATTCTTCAACTTTTGTCCGTAACTCCGTAGCTTTAGCTTTGGCTTGTTCTTGAACTTCTCTAGCTCGATTAACTACACTATCGCGGGAGTTTTCTAACTGACTAACAATACCCTCTGCTTCCTCAGTGCTGATGTCTTGACGCTGGCTGAGGAGTTGGACAAAGGTATCGCGGTCAAATTGACTCAGGCGATCGCGCAGCGCTTCAAATCCAGCTTGCGGATCTTCGAGTAGTTTCTGGAAGTTCTGTTTAATCCCTTCAGGATTTAGTTCTTCTTTCCCGGTTTTGCTCAGATAATCTTCCACCGAAGCGCGGATATCTTTTGTTTCTCCCTGGGGTGCATCGCCAAGACTACCCAAAACTTCCGTGCGAATGCTCTCTAATTGCTCCGCTACTTCTTCAATTTTTGCGGGTAACAAGTCGCCACGAGCAGTTAATTGTTGAGTAAAATACTCTTTATCTATTTGCTCTAAGTGTCTTTTTACCGTTGCTGGATCGGCTTCGGGGTCGTAAATGACATCTTTAAACTCGCTTTTAATTGTCTCGCGGTTTAAATGCCAAGCATAGGAATTTTGCAAGTAGTTATCCACATCGGCTTTAATTGTGTTGAAACCTAATGCAGGTGCTTTTTCAGCTACCGCCGTACCAACTTTACTAACTTGCTCTGTAGCTTTACCTGTCAACTGCTGCAACTGACTAGAAATTTTTTCTACATCTAAATCGGACAAGTCAGTTCTTTTTAAAACAGTCCCTAGCAACGCACTTGCTCCAAGTTGCATCGCTTGGCTCATTATCCCGCCGTTTTTATTTCCATTACTTTGATTACTAGCTACCAATTTCTGGAGTTGTTCGCCTAAATCAGAGGAAGTCAATTCTTCAGGAGTCGCCGACTGTAAAAAGTTCTGAATTTGCGCTTGCGGGTCTTGTTTTGGCTGACCAACTACATTTTTCCACGCACTTTCTAATTGATCTACAACCCGATTTATATCTTGCTTAGAAAAGTCTGTACGGCTGCTAACTAAGTCTACTAAGGTTTGACGGTCAACATTTAAGCCTTCGTTTCCCGCTAAACTCTGCAAATCGGAACTACTAAGAATTTTCTCAAACTGGCTGCGAATTTCCTCTACATCTAACTTAGGTAGTTGCAAATTGCTTAAAGAACTTTGCAAAGTGTCGCGGATGCTATTAGGGTCAATACCAGAAGTCAATTCGCGGCGCACGGCGGCGGTAACAGCTTCGGCGGTAGAAACTACTTGCGATGAAGCCGCACTTGCACCCATAGCCGTAGCAGCCGTTCCCATCAATCCCTGAAAGCCTGATGTAGCTGTACTTACAACCGAACCAATCAAAGAACCTACGGTAGTTGAACCTACCCAAACTAGCAGCGAAAAGTAAGTAGACCAAATAACGATCGCCGTAATTGCGCCTAAAACTGCACTGCTAACTAAACTCAGTTTTACTGCTAAAAAACAAGCAATAAATAAAGCTATGCTGACAGTAATTAAAGTCCATAGACCTACCGCCGTTTCTATTTTGCGAATAGTGCTGCCTAAACTTTCCGATTCATCGGAATTATTAGACGAGCCTCCTAAAGCCGAAATGCCAAAGGCAACGGAGAAATTTGTTAATAGTAATTGAAAAGCAAAAGCCATCAATACACCAGCAATTAATGCTACTAAAAATTGCGGTGCTGAAAATAAAGCTACAGTCTGGGGTATAGTTTCTACCTCTATTTGGGCAACTTGAGCTACTCCCAAACGATCGCTAAATATAGTAACAATTGTACTTAAATCCATATTTTTCCTTTGTTGTTAAATTATTTTTTGCAAAATAATTTGCGTACCAAGCGCTTAATATTTGCAAAACTCTTACAAACGTTAATTGCTCGTTACTTGTTGGCTACTTATTTGTAGTCCCATCTCCTATATGTATTGCTGGCTCTTTGCCCTAACTCCCTCTAAGGTGGGAACAAAGTAAGTTTAGATATATAATTTTGTAAATAAGAAAATGCCTAATAGGGTATAATTGCGCGCGTTAATTAGTTATAGAGGCGACTAATTAAGAAAAGGCGATCGCTTAATATCCCCAAAATTTAGTAGGTAGTAATATTTGTTACTAATTTTTAGAGCCACCAAAGTTTTAAATAGTCAAAAAAAATAATAGTGCGATCGCCTAAATGCGTAGAAAGCAAAAATTTATCCAAACTTTGCCTAAAATTGGTGCAATTTTTTTCCTAAGCACACTAGCATATAGAGGTGACTAATTCGTACTATCCCTTACGCTCTCTAGAACAAGGTAACTGGCTCAAGCTGATTTGCGGAGCTAGTTTTCAGCATCTACCCTCGGTAAGAAATTTAACTTTAGCTTATGCTCTTTCTGGTGTAGATTGTATCGACGTATCCGCCGATGGTGCGGTAATCGCCGCCGCGCAAGACGCGCTTAAAGTTGCAAGTTCGCTGCAAAATCGGGGCTATGAGATCGAACAGTTACCCTGGTTAATGGTGAGTTTGAATGCTTCGGAAGATCCGCATTTTCGCAAAGCCGCCTTTGAAGCTTTAGCTTGTCCGCCACAATGTCCGCGTCCTTGCGAACAAATTTGTCCAGCGCAAGCCATTGTCTTTGGGCGCTTAGAGGATGATTTTTCTGGGGTATTAGAGCCAAATTGTTATGGTTGCGGGCGATGTTTGCCAATATGTCCAAGTCAATTAATCAAAACTAATTCCTATGTAGTGCCAAAAGAAGCGATCGCACCATTAGTATTATCCCAAGGAGTAGATGCGGTTGAAATTCATACTCAAGTTGGGCAATATACAGAATTTGCTCATCTCTGGAACAGTGTCAAGCCTTGGGTAAGTAAACTGAAATTAGTAGCAATTAGTTGTCCCGATGGGGAAGGCTTAATTGACTATTTATGGAGTATATACGAGCTAATTTCTCCTTTAGAAACGGCGCTAATTTGGCAAACCGACGGACGACCAATGAGCGGCGATATTGGCGATGGTACGACGATTGCGGCGGTCAAACTCGCCCAAAAAGTCCTAGCTGCAAATTTGCCCGGTTACGTGCAGTTAGCCGGAGGAACTAATAGCTATACCGTGCCAAAGTTGCAAAAACTAGGGATGTTAGGCAGTAATTTAGGAAGGAGTCGTCGCATATCTGGGGTTGCTTATGGTAGTTACGCCCGCGTCTTGTTGTCGCCCATACTAGAACGTTTAGACCAACTACAAATAAATAAAACCAATGAAGTATCAACTGTTGGCTTAGAACAAGAACCGCAATTACTTTGGGAAGCTGTAAACCTTGCTCGTTCTCTTGTCTCTCAGCTTAAACCAACTCCCAGTATTTGCTAAAAGCTTTCACTTCACTTTGCCCTATCGCTCTACGTTAATAACGTCACTGTAGAAAGAATGCAGATTACAGACGATCTCCAAAAACTAATTGATATTTTGCCGCTAGAAATTCAACAAGCCTTAGAGCAACACGAGTTGCGGGATAAATTAGTTGAAGTGGTGCTGGATTTGGGTCGCCTCCCCGAAGCCCGTTTTCCTAACCGAGCCGAATATTTATCTCAAGTCCCAGTTTCTCAAGCACAGTTGAATGATTGTATCGAGCGCGTCGGACACTTTGGCGGCGACAATCGCGCCGGAATTGAGCGAACTTTGCACCGCATCAGTGCGATTCGCAATCGGACTGGGAAAATTATCGGTTTAACTTGTCGCGTCGGTCGGGCGGTATTTGGCACAATTGACATGATCCGCGACCTTGTAGGGACGGGTCAATCAATTTTAATGCTCGGTCGTCCGGGAGTTGGCAAAACTACCGCTTTAAGGGAAATTGCCCGCGTTCTAGCGGACGAACTCAATAAGCGCGTAGTAATTATCGATACCTCCAACGAAATCGCTGGAGATGGCGATATTACGCACCCCGCCATCGGTCGAGCCAGACGAATGCAGGTAGCGCGCCCGGAGCTTCAGCATCAAGTGATGATTGAAGCAGTAGAAAACCATATGCCAGAAGCGATCGTAATTGATGAAATTGGCACGGAACTTGAAGCAATGGCAGCCCGCACCATTGCCGAGCGGGGCGTACAGCTAGTAGGAACGGCTCACGGCAACCAAATTGAGAATTTGATCAAAAACCCCACTTTGTCCGATTTAGTAGGGGGTATTCAAGCAGTAACGCTAGGAGATGAAGAAGCAAGACGGCGGCGGACGCAAAAAACCGTTTTAGAGCGCAAAGCCCCGCCCACGTTTGAAATTGCCGTAGAAATGCAAGAGCGCCAACGCTGGGTAGTCCACGAAAGCGTCGCCGATACGGTAGATGATTTATTGCGCGGAAAGCAGCCAACCCCACAAGTTAGGACGGTTGGGGAAGATAACAAGGTGACGATTACCCAAGAAAAACCTGTCATCAAAACTGCCCGTTCTAACAGTTCTTGGCAAGGCGGAGAGGAGGTATTAGAGTCAAATCTGACCACTATGCGATCGCCTGGATGGAGAGAAACAGGCAAAATGATTCCTATGCCTCAAGTCACCAAGGAACGCATTTCTGGGGAAGGGGAGTTTGACCGTTTACTAGAAGAATCTTTTGATCATTTTGGTTATGCTCAAAGTCCGGGGCCAAATGGGGAAGATTTGCCCCTGCATATTTACCCTTATGGTGTCAGTCGTAGCCAATTAGACCAAATAATTGAAGTGCTAAATTTGCCAATAGTGCTGACTAAAGACATTGATGGGGCAGATGGAATTTTAGCATTGCGATCGCACCTCAAGAGTCATTCTAAGTTGCGTCATATTGCTAGAGTGCGTCAAGTTCCCATTCACATGATTAAAGCTAGTACCATCCCGCAAATTACTCGCTCTTTGCGGCGGCTATTAAATATGGATGAACCAGGACTTAGCGACGAACGGGAAATGAGTTTGTTTAGTCGCAATGGTAGCGAAGACGAAATGGATGCTTTGGAGGAAGCAAGGCTTGCTGTAGAGCAAATTGTCATTCCTAAAGGGCAACCAGTAGAGTTGTTACCCCGTTCTCCGAAAGTGCGGAAAATGCAGCACGAACTTGTGGAACATTACCGCCTCAAATCTGACAGTTTTGGCGACGAGCCTAATCGCCGCTTACGGATTTATCCAGCGTAATCACCAAGGGATGTATTAGTCGGCTTAAGCCGACTTTAGCTATTAGCCTGGGGTTTTAACCCTAGGCGGGCTAAAATAATTTCTCACAAACTAACTAAAGTTTTTTAAAACCTCAAAATTTAATATATTATTTTGCTTTCTTGCCTAAAGCAAAAATTACTGGTACATCCAGCCAAATTCCTTTATCTGTCGCCAATTCCCCAACTTCTGCCAAATGCTCGGCTTTAAACTGTTCTAATCTTTCCGGTACAATTTGCGAAACGGAATGACGAAAGCCTGTATGCCACACAATATCCCACCAGTCGTCTGCATTCTGGAGATAGTAACCCAATTGCTCGGTGCGAATCTCAGTATCTTCTAAACTAAAACCTGCTTGCTGCATCAAATCCTGGCATTTTTGAATAGTGTTTAATCGTTGAAACCCCCTTGATGGTGGCAATACAACGCCATAATTGTTTTGAATCCGGTTTGCATACCTTTCGCGCATTGGATTAAAAGAGGTTTCCCCAAAACTAGAAAACGCTACTATCCCACCGCGTTTAGTCACCCGCAGCCATTCTTTTAAACCCACCAGCATATCAGGCAAAAAGAAAATTCCTGAAGCGCAAACTACTTTGTCAAAACTTCCATCCTCAAAGCGAAGATTTTCCGCATCTCCCAGTTGCAACTGGATATTATCTAAACTAGCTTTGATAATATTTGCCCTTGCTACTTCCAACATATCAGCAGCTATATCAATGCCAATTACTCGACCATTCGCACCGACAAGATTTGCAAGCGCGATCGCACTATGACCCGTCCCCGTCGCCACGTCTAATATAGTTTCCTTACTCTCGATGCCTGCTACTTCTACTAAACGCCTTGCTGTCAAAGCCAAAAATCTCACCGCTTGGCGATCGTAGCCCTCTGATGCTAAATTAAACCCTGCCGCTATTTTTTGTTTGTGTTCGCTGGATGTAGGTGAAGTCATAGATTTTTTAGGATGTGCGATAGCGCAAGCGCGCACGCAGGGCTTCGCAAGTTTTTGTAAAAAATATTGCAGTTTGTAACTATCTTTGTATCCCTACACACTATTCCTTTAGACTGATTGGAAATAAAAAATCTTGGGATAAAAAGCTATATGCAAATCCTAAACTTGGGTTGGCACAATCTGCTAATGATTTTTTCTTTCGGTGCTTGTATTACTGGTCTATTACTACTTATAGATACAAAATCTGACAAAGTTAACGAGCTAGAAGAAAGCGAACAAATTTTGTTTAGAATGACTTTTAGCTACTGGATGGTTTACTGCGTCTGCGTTGGACTGCAAAAGCTGGGTTTACCAGAAGGTGAAATTATCCTAATGAGTGTAAATATTACCGCAGCTTTATCTTACTTCTTAACATTCGCTTGCGTGTTGTGTTTGCCACTGCATCGGCTTTCAGTTAAGCAAGTTGAGCAGTAGTATATAAATTTACACCAGCAGCGTTACAAAAAGGGTCAAAGAGAATCGCCATCTCTTTGACCTTTTTTGCATAGACATTAAATCTCCTGCATGAATCCAGAAAAGCCCTCAGAAGTTAGGGTCTTCAATAGACCTCTAGCTTAAGTCTAAAAAGTTTTTTCTTTAGTCGGCTTGAGCCGA
>JAPJOW010000070.1 GCA_030826005.1 Aliterella sp. RAGGC_92 | reverse complement strand
GGCTAAAACTTCTGGCTCATCGTCTAATGAAAGAAGATATTGAATTAAGTCTGTTTGCTCTTGCTTGCTGTATCCAGCGCGACGATCTACCCAATAATTGTGTCCGCTACCGTCTACATTTGACTTTTGCAAATTAGGATTAGCTCTGTTAGCTGCGATCGCTTTTTCGCGCAATCGCCGATCTAGCAATACTCTGAGGCTATTACTAGGATCTGGTAAGATATTTTGCATCAGCGTTCCTGCCATGCCTAGTTGAGCGCGATCGCTTACTTGATATTCTCTCTCGCCCTCCGTAATTGCGTCTATTCCCGCAGCTACGCCGCCATCGTGCAAGTATGGCGCGGTAACGTGTAAACCTATTAAACTAGGTACTTTGTAGCCTCCTGCATTGCCTTGGGCTAAAGCAAGTTGTTGTGCCGATAGAGGTGTAATATCTGTAGGAACATCTAATATAGGCGGATCTGGTGGTAAAGGTACGTTGACGTTACTAGGATAAGTCTGCGGCGATGTAAAGATGCGCGGAAACTTAGAGAATGCTGTAGCGCGGGATGGTTGAGTAAGAATTTCTTTAGCTGGAATTACATCGTGATTGGTGAAATAACGCCCACTGTGACATTGTACGCAACTAGCACGACTAAAAACTTTTGCCCCGCGTGCGATCGCATCTTTATCATTAATATTACTCGGCGGTGGTGCAAGGGTATTTTGCCATGCAGACATCCCGTTAATTTGTTGTCCTACTGGATATCCTGGCGAACTTGCCATTAATCCATCTAAAATAAATGGCGAACCTTGTGGATAACCAGGCATTGGTATCACTTCGTTCATGCCTGCAACTCCTGGTGTTGGATCGATATTTTCAAAAAATTCTGAGGGTTTTGCTCCTTTTGGCAAGCGAAATCTTGAATTAGCCGAATTTTGCAGGATTACGCCTAAATAAGTTTCTTTATCAATTCCTAGTAACTTTTGGCTTGCATCTGCGCCTGTGGTTAGGTCTGAATTAGTTCCGTGTACGTTACTATTTAAAGTAGTTAGCCCGTGAAACCAACCAATTGCAGCATTTCCACTCCAACCGTAGGGATACGCTTCGTGAGTAAAGGAAGATGGATTTTGCGAAGGATTATTGACATTATCTCCGGTAGAATCGAAGTTACCAGGCGACCATGTTAGTAATTGTGTATCCACAGCTTTTTCTAAAGCTTGGGCATCGGGAAGATATGCTTGTTTGTTGTCTGCTTTGGTATAAACAACCTCGCCTGTACTAACTTTTAAGGGGTTAACTCCTGTTTGCCTAAACCAAGCGGCGGAGTTACTAGCTAATGCCAAAATTAAACCAGTATCTAAATCGTTATTTGGTGCGCCTTCCAGGATACGTCCGCTTTTGCTATCTACTGCTGCATGACACGCCGCGCAAGTAACGCCGACGCGAATTTTGCCTTTGTGAATTACAGTTTGAATGCCTAATGGTACGAGAGAACCTGTAGCTACGTCTAAGCCTGTATTTAGTACAGTTCCTTTTTTAAGAGCGCGATCGCCCACAACCATATCTCGATCTAAAGTAACTTGCAAGTTGGTTGTATGTTTGCCTTTGAGAGATGCGATCGCTTTTGCTAAATTACCAATATTCAACGGCCCATTCAATATCCCCGTTACATCGGTAAAAAACACTTCGTTTTTAAATGTTTCGCTGTAAAATGCTTTACGCCCGACTGATAATAAGCGATCGTCTATAGCAACTGCGCCGTTTTCTGGAGCTAGTTTTTCCCTACCCTCATCGGTTTGCAACAGTTTTGCTGCTTCGTCTTTATCTACTGTACGACCTAATAGATCGTAACTACCAACGCCTGAAGGTGCAGACTGGGTAACGGGTGTATAAGTTTTACTTAGGCTGGAAGTACCAGGAATAATTAGTTCTATTTGGTAGGCTAAAAAACCAACGAGGATAATTATAGAAAGTATGACAACTACAATCGAGCGCAACCGCATAATACCCCGCTAACCTACCACTAGCACGCACTTTAAGGCGATCGCTGCTATTTATCGTCTGTCTGAAGAAAGAAACGATTTTTGTAAAGTTTATACAAAACTAGCAAGGTGCGATCGCCCATTAACTTAACTATTCTCACCAAAGCGGTAGCCTTTACCATACACTGTATGAATTAATGGCGTTTCCCCAGGAGCTTCAATTTTGCGGCGTAAAAGGCGAATTAAAGCTGCTAATACATTACTACTAGGTTGTTCGCCCTCCTCAGACCATAAGTGTTGATAAATCTGCGCGTGAGTTAGCAATTGACCGCTATTTTCAATTAAATACGCTAGTAATTGAGTTTCTTTTTCTGATAGCTCAATCGTGCGCCCTAGACGATAGCCTAGCTGGTTTTCACAATCTAATTCCAAATCTGCCACCTTTAGCCGTTGGGATAGCGCTGTGGCGCTGTCAGATGCCGAACGACGCAATAACGCCCGGACTCGTGCTAGTAATTCCCGCAGTTCAAAAGGCTTAACTAAATAATCATCTGCTCCCGCATCTAATCCTTGGACGCGATCGTCTATCGTATCCTTAGCTGTGAGAAACAATACCGGGGTAGCTTGTCCCGCCTGTCGCACTTGTTGGCAAATTTCTAACCCCGTTTTGTGGGGTAGCATCCAATCTAAAATTAGCAAATCGTACTCGCTTTTAATTGCAAGTTTGCTCCCCGTTGCACCATCATAAGCTACATCAACGCTATAACCTTCACGCTTTAGCACTCGACTGAGGGGATCTGTTAATTCAACTTCATCATCAACTAGCAGTATTTGCATTTTCTAGGCGATCGCATTTGGGCTATTATTATGCCCTACGCTTGAATATACCAATTCTTCTTAATTATGCTGACTGTCGCACTGCCCAAGGGCGCACTCTTAAAAGATAGCATCCGCTTATTGCAATCAGTGGGACTAGATTTTAGTGCTTTTCTCGATTCCACCAATAGACAATTACAAATTTCCGATCCCACAGGGATAGCAAAAGCTCTACTCGTTCGCGCGCAAGATGTTCCGGTATATGTAGAATACGGTCAAGCGCAACTAGGCATTGTTGGTTACGATGTACTGAAAGAAAAACAGCCACAAGTTGCTAACTTAATCGATCTGCAATTTGGGCTATGTCGGCTATCGGTAGCTGTTAGACAGTCAAGCTTGTACCGCTCGGCTTTAGAATTACCTCCTCATGGTCGAGTTGCTTCTAAATTTGTCAACTGCGCTAAAGATTATTTTGATAGCCTTGATTTGCCTGTAGAAATTGTGCCGCTTTATGGTTCGGTAGAATTAGGCCCAATTACTGGAATGTCTGAAGCAATTGTCGATCTTGTTTCCACCGGGCGAACTTTACAAGAAAATGGCTTGATTGAAATTGAAACATTATTTATTAGTACGGCGCGGCTAATTGCTCATCCCTTGAGTTACCGCCTCAATACAGGTAATTTGCATCAGTTAGTCGAGCAAATGAGGCAGTTACTCGTTAAAGCGTGACACAAAATGATGTAAATGCCCTAACTAAGAAGCTAGTTAGGGCTTAATAACCGATTGCTTTTTTATCAATAGACCTCTAGCTTAAGTCTAAAAAGTTTTCTCTTTAATCGACTTGAGCCTACTTTAGCTATCAGCCTGGGGTTTTAACCCTAGGCGAGCTAGGGGACTTTTGCAAGATATCTAATACATTGGACTTCTGGCAAAATTATAAAAAAGTTTTCTTCAGTTAACTTCAGCCAACTTAAGCAATTAGCAAGCGGGTTTTAAACTTAGGCTGGTTAGGGAGGATTTCAGTTAGTGGGTTGAATTAGTATTAATTAACTTTAATTGGCGCAGCAGTGTAAGGTCTTCCGGTGCTAGAAACTTTTGTAAATTAGGTTGATTGAGTAAAGCGATTTCTGACTGGCAAGATTGTTGCAAAATTTCTATACAGCGATCGCGCTGCGCTCCTGGTTGTATATTTTTAAGTAAACCAACTGCCATAGTGATTTTTGGCACAGTATTACGCATTTCTTGTTGTAGTTGCTGGAGAACTTCTTCTCGCTCCTCAATATACTGCTGGAGTTCAACTACTTTTTTCTGTAAGTTTTCCGCACGTTCGCGTTCGGTTTGATACTGCTGCATAACAACTTTTTGTTTGTTAAACCGCGAAGTAATAGCTCCTAACAACTCCGCTCTTGTAAACGGTTTGGTTAGATAGTCATCCGCGCCTAAGTCCATTCCGTGACGAATATCTGCTTTATCTACCATAGCCGTTAGAAAAATAAATGGAATTGCTGCCGTTGCTGGAACTTGACGTAAAGCACTTATAACTTCATAACCGTCAACTTCAGGCATCATCACATCGCAAATAATTAAGTCTGGTAGATGTTCTTGCGCCCACATTGCACCCATAAATCCATTTTCTGCTCCTACCGCCTCAAAATCTTCCGCTTCAAGCAACTCTAAAATATTTGCTCTTACTGCTGATTCGTCTTCAATTACTAAAATTTTTTTCATTTGTTTATACTTATTGATTTATAAAGATAATGGCAATGTAACTGTAAACGTTGTCCCGACATTTAACTGGCTTTGGACATCAATCGTACCTCCGTGTAAATCTACAGATTTTTTCACGATCGCAAGTCCCAATCCCGTACCAGGAATGTTACTCACATTTTTACCGCGATGAAAAGACTCAAATAACTGCTGGCGATCTTCGCTCGAAATGCCAATTCCCCCATCTTGAATTGCAAAAATTACTTGCTGGCGATCGCAACTTAAATCAAAATTTACCTCTTTGCCTTGGGGCGAGTATTTCACCGCATTTGTGAGCAAATTAGTAATAATGTGTCGGAGCAACTTTTCATCTATAAGTCCATCAAGTTTGGCTAATTGTCCGCGAGTACAAAGATTAATCCGATGAGACTGGGTAGTAACTTGGACTTCTTCTACTAAATCGCGGCTTAATTGGATAATGTCTAGCAATTTTGGTTGGAACTCTAATTTACCAGCTTCAGCTTTGCCAATTAATAGCACATCATCTAGCAAATTAGTCATGTGTTTAACACTAGATTGAATGCGCTGTTGGTGTTTGATTTTTTTATCATCGCTCCATTTATGGCTATAGTATTCCAGTAATTCACTAGAAGATAAAATTGTCGCCAAAGGCGTGCGAAACTCGTGAGATGCCATAGTCACAAAACGGGACTTAAGTTCGCCTAGTTCTTTTTCTTTCTCCAATGCTTTGCGGATATCTGCTTCTACTCGCTTGCGCTCGGTAATATCGCGAATAATTGCCATCACTTCATTTTCTGCACTCACCGCAATTCGTGCTTCGTAGTCTAATAGATTGTCATCTAATAACAATTGATACTCAAGAATTTGCATATTTTTGGTAGTTAGAGCCAACTGCACGCAATCCATCATTGGATTAGCTACTTCTTGCGGAAAAACGTCAAATAAGCTTTTGCCTAAAAACTCTCCAGTCGGTAAAGGTAAACGATTGTTTTTTGCAGCTTTGAAATTAACAAAAATGCCTTCAAAACTAATGCGAAACATTGAATCGGGAATAGCATCGAGTAAGGCTCTATTCGTAGCTACACTCGAATTTAGGGCGTTTTCTACCCGTTTGCGTTCGCTGATATTAGTAGAAATGCCACAAACTGCATAAATTTCGCCTGCCGCGTCAAATAAAGGAAACTTAATTGAAAGGTAAGTATGCAATTCATCTTGATGAGGGACAACTTCTTCCCAATCTAAAGGGCTTCTAGTTTCTATTACTTTTAAATCGTTTGCCCGATAGATATCCGCCATTTCTTTAGGAAAGATATCATAGTCAGTTTTGCCCTTAATATCTTCCCTATCTACATTAAATAAAATTCCAAACCAAGCATTGATTGTGATGTATCTTCCCTGGAGGTCTTTAACATAAATTAAAGCTGTAGAGTTGTCTAATATTGCTTGCAAGCGTTGTTCGCTCTCTTGCAAAGCTAATTGACTATACCGATTTTCTGTATTGTCACGTATTACTTTAGAAAAACCGCGCAATTGTCCATTTTGGTCTTTTAAAGCCGTAATGATGGCATCAACCCAGATATGAGAACCGTTTTTACATACCCGCCAGCCTTCATCTTCAATTTGACCATGTACTTGCGCTAGGTTTAACAATTGTTCGGGCTTACCTGCGGCTCTGTCTGCTTTGGTATAAAAGCAAGAAAAAGGCATCCCCAATATTTCTGTAGATTTATAGCCCTTAATTCTCTCTGCTCCAGTGTTCCAGCTAATAATATGTCCTTCGGGATCGAGCATATAAATAGCATAATCTTTACCGCCCTCAACTAATAACCGAAAGCGTTCTTCGCTATCAGCTAAAGCCGCTTCTACTTGCTTGCGTTGAATTAACGCGCCTAGCTGAGTTGCCACTGTAGAAACAAGTTTAACTAAATGCTTGTCTTCGTCTCCTCCAGTAAACATAAAAAATACCAAAACTGCCACCACGCGATCGCTCTCTACAATAGGAATCCCCAAAGCCGACTTAAAACCAACTTCTAAGGCGCAACGCTTGCGTAAAAAAGATAACTCTGCGGCGGTAGAAACATTTTGCATCCATTCTGGCTGCTTTGCTGCCCAAACTCGTCCTGGCAATCCTATTCCTGGTAAAAATGTCAGTTTTTCGCTTTCCAGCCTAAAATTATCGACATTTTGGGTATTTCTATACCAAGCGGGACTGCATTCAAGCAAACGCTCGCCTTTGGGTATCCATGCTTCCCCAAACGCCCAACCCGTAAAGTCGCACACTAATCGCAGTGCAACTCCTAAAGCGGAATGAAAGTTTGCGGATTCGCCAATTGATTGAGTCATAGTTTGCAGAAAACGCACTTCTTCTTCTGCTTTGTGGCGAGTGTTGATCTCTTTGCGCAACAAGTTGTTAGCGTCTCGTAGTTCTTTAGTGCGTTCGGCGACGCGAAGCTCTAACTCATCTCTAGTGCGTTTTAGTTCGGCTTGAGCGATCGCGCGATCGCTGATATCGCGCACAATAGCTAAAACTTCATTTTCTCCATTGACTACTATTCTTGCTTCATAATGGCAAATAGCACCTTCAACTTGGAGTTGATATTCAAAAATTTGAGTTTCCCCAGTTTGTAGGGCTTGATTTACATAGTGCATCCTCTGGGTTATTACTTTGGGCGGTAAAATTTCACACTTATTATTTATAAGGTGGTTGTCAGTAATTGTTTTTGCTGGCAAATAATCTAAACAATTGCCATCTTTATCAATCCGCAGCATTAAATCGGGGATGGCATTTAATAAAGCGCGGTTTTTAGCTTCGCTTTCGCGCAAAGCAAACTCAGTATGCTTGCTCTCCGTAATATCAACGATGTAATTTCTAATTAAACCGCTAACGGCAACATAATGTACTGATTGAGAAAATATCTTGCTGTCAATTTCTACTTCCCGAACAAAAAATGTTTCTCGACCATTTTTGACAATTGGTACTATCTCCTCTAATAGTGGGTGTTGCAGTTTAGTCTCTTTAATAGTTGGAAACTGTACTAAGGCAGAGGGATTAATATAAGTAATATTTCCCTCTAGGTCGATTTCAATAATTGGACTTGTAATTGGTTCGGGGAAAGATGCTAATTTGATTAGTGCCGCGTCGCTGTAATTTGCGAGTTCTCTTTCTACTCCAATCAGGGTGCTAGAGATCGCTTCTGCTGTAACTTCTTTTTCTCTATCTTTTGGGAGGATTTCTAAGGGATTAGCCGCTATGTAGTAGCAAGCTTTTACATCATCAGCAAAAACAATTTCGTCTTCATGGATAAGTTCGCGCTCGAAACAATGTACGCCGTTGACTCTTAATCCATTGGTACTGCGGACACCTTTTAAGTTACCGTCAACGAGCCGAAACAAATGTGGATGAGCTTCTCCTCGTGCCAAAGTAGCGTGTTGCCTTGATACCAAGTTAGAGTGAAGGACTATTGAGTTTGTGGAATTACGACCAATTGAATAAGTAATATTTTCTAGGCTGATTGTACGTTTGCCTTGATTATCTTCAATTACAAGTAAATGTTTGACTTGCTCTGTTTCCTTCTCTGGCACGGCTCTTTAGGATTTTTGCGATGTGTAATTTTAGTTTGCCCATTTTGAAATGAAAATACACACTCCTAACAAATAATAAAAATATTTTTTAGTAATTTTTTCTTCTAGATACTAATATCCCTCTCTAGATTTAGAGAGGGATAAGCTTTTATATTTAATCATCACCAGAAAAATTTTACGCTTGAGGAGAAATACTGCCAATTTGAGTAGCTTTTGCCTTTGCAG
This sequence comes from Aliterella sp. RAGGC_92, assembly GCA_030826005.1. Lineage (GTDB taxonomy): Bacteria > Cyanobacteriota > Cyanobacteriia > Cyanobacteriales > Chroococcidiopsidaceae > Aliterella. The sequence continues at coordinate 10,024 of JAPJOW010000070.1, read as the reverse complement.
AATTTTGCCATAGAGCTTTAAATTTAAGGCTAAGTTTTTGGCGCAGAGTTTGCCGCTCGATTCCTAAAGATTTATCGTAGCTGGTATAGCATTCTTTGTAACGACCCAAATGATTTAACGCTGCACCCCGAAATAGCCAAGCTTGGCTGTCGCTGTTATCATTTTCTAAAGCGCGATCGCAGCTATCAAGCGCTTCTTGATAACGATCGAGATGAATTAAAACTACACCTCGCAATACCCAGGCTGCATTATTTTGAGGTTGAATTGCTACAGCTTTATCGAGGTTAGCAAGAGCTTGTTCGTAGTTGCCTAAATTTGCTTGGTCGTTACCTATTACGAACCACTCGTTAGTAATAGACTGACCGTTAGAGATTTTATCGTTATTAGCAATAGTAGTAATTGTCATGGTTTGTTAACTTTATTGGTTATAAATGAACTACAGGCAAAAAATATTAAAAATTGGCAAACTTATAGTTTAGTTTTTTAATCAGCAACAGTAAAGCTGAGAAATATTTTTTTACGTTGTACTGCTTAAACTTCTATAACTAATTAATAGCAGCTTAAACCGCCGTTGCAACACAGTATCTTTACTGAAATGAATGTAAAGTTATTTTGCCTTAGCTAGTTCAATCTGAGGACTGCAAGTTTAACGGCTTTTGCCCTGGAACTACCAAAACCTTATCAACGCGATTGCCGTCCATATCCATCACCTCAAAGCGCATTCCATCCCATTCAAAATGATCGGCGGCGTTAGGAATGCGCCCTAAATGGGTAATCACAAAACCGCCCAAAGTCTGATAACTACCGCGATGTTCGCCTTGAGCATCACTAACGGCAAAGATTTTAAAAAATTCATCTACGGGTAACATTCCATCAAGTAGCCAAGAACCATCTTCGCGTTGCACGGCTTGCGGATCTTCTAGTTCGTCCGCAGAAGGAACATCCCCCACAATTTCTACTAATATGTCATTTAAAGTAACTAAGCCTTGAATTACACCGTATTCATCTACAACAAGCGCCATGTGAGTACCCGTTTGTTTAAATAACTCCAGCACTTTTAAGCCACGAGTGCTTTCGGGTACAAATACGGGCTGACGTAAAGAAACTGTTAAGTCTAATGCTTCCCCCGATAAACTGCGGGCTAATAAGTCGGTAACGGGCATAATACCTAATACGTTATCTAAACCACCCTGGCACACTGGAAAGCGCGAATTGGCGCTATCCATCATTTTTTTACGATTTTCCTCGGTGGTGTCTTCCAAGTCCAACCAGACAATATCCGGGCGCGGTGTCATTAAAGCACTAACGGGGCGATCGCCTAATCTAAATACGCGCTCTACCATATCTTGTTCGGCTTCTTCAAACATTCCGGCTTCTGTACCTTGCTCGATCAAAACTTTGATTTCTTCTTCTGTTACTTGCGGTTCGGTAGATGGGCCTATTCCTATTATCCGCAAGACTAAATCTGTAGAAGCACTGAGGAGATGGACGACGGGAGACGCAAAAGCAGCGATCGCGCGCATGGGCATTGCTACGGTAGCCGCAATAGATTCAGGATTGTTTAAAGCTAGGCGTTTAGGAACAAGTTCCCCCACAATTAGCGACAAATAAGTAATTGTCATTACCACAAGACCGAAAGACAGCCCTTGACTATAGGGTGCTAACCAAGGAATTTGATTGAAATTCTCTGCTAGTTTTGCGGAAATAGTCGCGCCCCCAAAAGCACCCGCCAGAATGCCAATCAGGGTAATTCCCACTTGGACGGTAGACAAAAATCTATTAGGGGCTTCGGCGAGTTCCAGGGCAACTCGTGCTTTTCTATTGCCTTGGTTTGCCATGTTTTGCAGCCTTACTTTCCGCGAGGAGATGATTGCCATTTCTGACATAGAAAATATGCCGTTAGCAACGATCAAGAGGAAAAGGAGCAGAATTTCTAAAGTGATAGAAGACATTTTTTAAATTGCCGCTATTTTTGGCAAACTGGGCTTAATAATTAGTATCTAAGATGGAATTAAGAGCAAGTACAACTTAAGGGTAATTTTTTACATAGTAGATAAGCAATTTAAGGGTGAAACGATCGGGTCAAAACTAGCTAAATCTATACCTGCTCTATGAGCTACTAAAACTCCAATTGCTTCTAGATAGGATTTTACTCCAATTGCTTTAATGCCTAGTGGTGCTGGGGGGACTTGCATTTGGGTGTGATTGTCGCTGACAGTAATTATTTGAGTCTTGCTATTACATAAACTTAAAATAGCGCTACCACCACAAGCCGTTGCAGGGACGATCGCGGCATTAACTTCTTTTGCCCAAATATCGCTGCTAACCGATGCTTCAGTAACAAAACTAGGGGCGCGACTTAAACCAACAAGCACGCTGGGTAAAAAAGTATAACCTAATTCTTCGGCTGCCGAGCGCGGTGATATGTTTGGATCTAGGGGCAGTGGTAATAAGGCTGGGGCGTGAGCGCAAGGAATTTTGAAGTCCCTCACTATTAAGTGACTAATAACCGCTTCTGCCCCCGCTAAGGGGTCTACTCCTTGCCCGTGACGGTATTGTTCTAGAGCCTGGCTATCGATATCATCGGGGAAACGGGCAACAACGGCGATCGCTTCTGCGCCTATATCAATTAAAGTTTTCGCCGCTCGTAATAAGCTATCGGGATTTTCTAGCGTTCCCCAACTTGCACCCGATTGTGAAGTTCTTAATTGCACGTTTAAAGGGGCATCGGTAATTACATAATCCGTTAGAGATAGTCCTAAAGTTGCTCTAGCGGCATCGGCGGCTTGCAGTTGCCGGATTCGCAATTCTAGTTCGATTCCCCGGTCGAGAATTAACCCAATCTGATTTTGACGCACCGGACGTAAACCCCAGCAGGAAGAAGCAAATTTGTCAAGTCCATAACCTTCAACGTAAAAGGCATTAGGTATAGACCAGTATAGTTGAGCGCCATTGAGAACATTAGGATGAGTAATTAGGCGATCGCATACTGAGGCAATGGCACGAGCAACGGGTAAGGCATCTCCCGCATAACCGCCGATCGCTGCTCCAACTCCAGTTGGTACAATTAAGACAACAGTGTAAGGATGATTCACGCGGATGGCGATTCTTTAGTGACAACAGCTTCTACAGTTGCCGTTTGCGCGGGGATATTTACGGCGGTAATTGCCCAACGCAAGGGTTCTCCCTGTTTTGCTAACTCTGCTTCAATAGCAGCATGGAGTTGGGCTGGGGTTTCTTCTAGATTTATTTCGGCGGTGATAAAGTGGGTAGTCATGGTAGAAGTTTTTACAGTTATTGTTGGAACTGACCAAATTGTAGATGATAAACTCGGTCTTCTTTTTCCGTCTCAATTTTTAAGTCCGAACGAGGATAGGCGACGCAAAGCAACGCATAACCTTGTTGTTGAAGTTCGGGGCTAATACCCATGCCTTCGCTTTGTTCTACACTTCCCTCGATAATTTGGGCAGCACAGGTAGTACAAACGCCAGCATTGCAAGAACTTGGCAAATCTATTCCCGCAGCATCAGCAGCTTTGAGAATAATTTGGTTCTCTGGCACTTGGATAGTATGAGTTGTACCTGAGTGGAGAATTTGAACGGTGTAAGTTTGAGGCATATAGAAACAATTTTTAAGTAGCGCCCTTACAGCTTTAAAAAGTAATTGTACCGCGATCGCATTCACATACACGGCTTAGAGATTTTAGTTTTAGAAGTAAGGTAAAAGCCGTATCATGACAAACCGTAATCATGTCATCCGCAGCGTTAATCTGGCAGTAGAAACAAATTAAAGAGAGGAGTTACAAGAATGCTTGAAAAATATCGCCAACATAGTCAGCAGAGGGCGGCATTAAATATTCCCCCCCTACCTTTGGATGCGGCACAAACTTCGGAACTATGCGAATTACTAAAAGCGCCACCAGTAGGAGAAGAAGAAACATTATTGCATTTATTGCGCGATCGCATTTCCCCAGGAGTAGATCCGGCGGCGTATGTCAAAGCTGGGTTTTTGACGGGTATTGCTAAGGGAGCAATTAGCAGCCCCTTAGTTTCGCCTACCTACGCTATCGAATTACTGGGAACAATGCTTGGCGGTTATAACGTGCGAAGTTTGGTAGATTTGTTGTCATCGGATAATCATGAAATAGCTCAGGCGGCGGTAACTGCTTTGAGTCCTACAGTCTTGGTATACGATGCTTTCCACGATGTTTTTGACTTAGCAAAGACTAATACTTATGCCAAACAAGTAATTGATGCTTGGGCGGAAGCTAAGTGGTTTACAAGTCGTCCTCCTTTGCCAGAAAAAATTACGGTAACGGTGTTTAAAGTACCGGGAGAAACAAATACAGACGATCTTTCCCCCGCGCCTCACGCCACAACTCGCCCAGATATTCCCATGCACGCCTTGGTAATGCTGGAATCAAAAATGCCAGGGGCGTTAGAAATTATTCAGGAATTAAAGCAAAAAGGGCATCCTGTAGCCTATGTAGGGGATGTAGTGGGGACGGGTTCGTCGCGCAAATCGGCAATAAATTCTGTATTGTGGCATATTGGGCAAGATATACCCTACGTGCCAAATAAGCGTTCGGGCGGGTATATATTAGGAAGTGCGATCGCGCCAATTTTTTTTAACACCGCCGAAGACTCTGGTGCTTTACCAATTCAATGCGATGTTTCCCAAATGGAAACGGGGATGATTATTACTATTTATCCCTACAAAGGCGAAATAACTAACGAATCGGGGGAAGTAATTTCTACTTTCAATCTCCAACCTGATACCATTGCTGATGAAGTCCGGGCTGGGGGACGTATCCCATTATTAATTGGACGCAGTTTGACAGATAAAATTAGAACGGCGTTAGGAATTGAACCTAGCCAGATATTTATTCGTCCTCGCCCGCCTGTAGATACCGGAAAAGGCTATACATTAGCGCAAAAAATGGTCGGGAAAGCTTGCGGACTTGTAGGAGTTCGCCCCGGTACATCTTGCGAACCAATTATGACAACCGTAGGTTCTCAAGATACCACAGGCCCCATGACCCGCGACGAACTCAAAGAACTTGCTTGTCTTGGTTTTAGCGCCGATTTAGTGTTGCAGAGTTTCTGTCATACCGCCGCTTATCCCAAACCTGTAGACATTAAAACTCACCACGAATTACCCGATTTTATGGCAGAAAGGGGCGGCGTGGCTTTGCGCCCTGGAGATGGAATTATCCATTCTTGGCTAAATCGAATGTTATTACCCGATACGGTGGGTACGGGCGGGGATTCTCATACTCGTTTCCCTCTGGGTATTTCTTTCCCCGCAGGTTCGGGTTTAGTAGCCTTTGCTGGGGCTTTGGGATTGATGCCTTTAGATATGCCAGAATCAGTGTTAGTGCGGTTCAAGGGTGAGTTGCAATCGGGAGTAACGCTGCGAGATATTGTCAATGCGATTCCTTATATAGCCATCCAAAAAGGCTTATTAACCGTGTCGAAGGAGAACAAGAAAAATATCTTCTCCGGGCGAATTATGGAGATTGAAGGATTGCCCGATTTGAAGGTAGAACAAGCCTTTGAACTAACTGATGCTACTGCCGAGCGATCGTGTTCGGGATGTACGATTAAGTTGAGTATCGAAACCGTATCCGAGTATCTGCGTTCTAATATTGCCTTAATGAAAAATATGGTAGCGCGGGGTTATGAAGATGCCCGTACTATTATGCGCCGCGTTGCCAAAATGGAACAGTGGTTAGCAAATCCGGTACTAATGGAAGCCGATAGCGATGCAGAGTACGCGGAGATTATTGAGATTGACTTAAACCAAATTACTGAACCGATTGTTGCCGCCCCCAATGACCCGGATAATGTCAAACTACTATCAGAAGTAGCAGGCGATGCGGTGCAAGAAGTATTTATTGGTTCTTGCATGACAAATATCGGTCATTACCGCGCTACAGCCAAAGTATTAGAAGGCGAACCACCTGTAAAAACTCGGTTGTGGATTTGTCCCCCAACTAGGATGGACGAACATCAGTTAAAAGAAGAAGGAGTTTACAGCACTTTTGGCGCGGCGGGTGCGAGGACAGAAATGCCTGGATGTAGCTTGTGTATGGGCAATCAGGCGCGGGTAGGAGATGGAACAACAGTATTTTCCACTTCAACGCGCAACTTCAATAATCGCATGGGCAAAGGCGCGCAAGTTTATCTTGGTTCGGCGGAACTCGCCGCCGTTTGTGCAATGCTAGGGCGGATTCCGACAGTACAGGAATATATGGAGGTTGTGGCAAATAAGATTAATCCTTTTGCTGACAATTTGTACCGCTATCTCAACTTTGACCAAATTGCCAATTTTGAAGACGAAGGGCGAGTAATTCCCCTAGAAGAAATGCCCCGGATTGAGGACATTTTGGGCATTCCCGCAGGTACGCTGCGCTAGTTGATACTTTACTCTGGAAAAAGGTATGAACTGCCAAAGTGAGAGAGAATGCCAAGAATAATAAATAAGCTCAAATTTTCTAGCATTCTTTCTTGCTATTGGTGGCGATCTAAAAACCTGATATCTCTCATAAAAAATGAGATAGTGATAAAATAATATATAACAAGTATGACAATGCTACGGCTCAATAACGCCTTAGAGGCTACTGATATGAAATCTCTACAAGAATATATTACTGTTATTCATCCTGATGACAATGGTACTTTTGTAGCCTACGTTCCTGCTATACCAGGTTGCCATGCTTGGGGAGAATCGCCAGATAAGGCAACATCTGAATTGTTTTATGTATTCGAGATGATTAGAGAAGAATATGTAGAAGAAGGCAAATCACTTCCTTCAGATATCAAATTAACGATTGCATAATGCAGTCTAATTTACGGAAATATAAAACCAGGTTTCAATCTAGCTAAAATATTTACATAATTTAATTTTTTGTAAGTATTATAACTTGACCGTATTGCTCAGTACTCATAGCATAGATATAGCTAGGCAGTTAAGTATGTTCTAGGGGGATAACTAAATCCTGCTTCGCTCAACTTAGCTGGGGGGTTATATAGTGCCAATAAAAGCACGGGAAATGGAGCGAGTAGCTCAAAAGCTTGGATTTCAAAAAGCACGGCAGAATGGGAGTCACGCACGCTGGAAACATCCAGACGGACGGGCAACCACAATTCCAGTTCATGGGAACAATGAAATCGGAGGATGGCTGTTTAATGAAATTATTAAACAACTAGGAGTTACTAAAGATACATTTAACGATTTACTTTAAGCTAATTATCTTGGCTGCCTGGTCAATTCTATACAGTTATCCTTATTAGAACTTAAAAATATATATTCGCTTCCTAAATTTAGGAGGCGTTTTTGATAGTTATATAATTGACTGATGTTTTAACAAGTCAAAATGTAATAATTATTCAATCAATAATAAAATAATTGAAGTTTTTATAAACTTAGCTCTTACAAAATATAACTTGAAATAAAACTTCTAATGATGTGCGATATTTGTGGCAGCGAGGCAGCGAAAATTCGGAGAATTACTAGAACTTATGGTAGAGGCGAAGACTTGCTAGTTATTGAGAATATTCCTCTAGTAAGTTGTCCTCATTGTGGCGAAAGTTATTTTACAGCAGATACGCTTCACGAAATTGAACGTATCAAAATGAACCGCCATAGTGTGGCGGTGGAACGTCCGGTAGAAGTAGCTAGTTTTGCGTAGTAGAAAATGCAGTCATCAAGTGCGATCGCATATTCGCCCAATTCACACAACAGCCCCCTCTAACATCTGAATAATCCCTGTATTGGCATCAATTTCGACATCTAACCCAATGGGCAGCGTAACTATATTTTCTACGTGACCGATCGCCGCACCGTAATAAGCAGGAATTTTTAACGGTTGAATGTGTCCCCATACTACTTCTTCAAGGGTAAGCGAACCATAGTCAGCATCAGGGGTGCAGCCCGGACATTGCCCAAAAATAAAGCCTGCTAGTTTGTCAAATACTCCAGCAATTTTTAGGTGCGTCATTAAGCGATCTAGACGATAAATATTTTCGCCCGTGTCTTCTAAAAACAAAATTGCCCCAGCCATGTTAGGTAAGTAAGGAGAACCCACAATTCCCGATAACACAGACAAATTACCGCCGATTAGTTTACCTTTGGCAATGCCAGGAGTAATAGTTTGAATCCGATTTTTTACCTGCATCAAGCGATCGCTATCATCGCCATCTTTGGAATTTGCAATAGTTACAGTTTCCCCTGCAAACAATACGCGGCGGAAAGATTCTGTTTGAGAGGTACGCCACGAAGTTAAGCCATGAGGCCCGTGAAAAGTTATCAATTGAGTACGGGCATTAATTCCCAAAATTAGGGCAGTGATATCGCTAAAACCAATAATAATTTTCGGGTTTTGGCGGATAATTTCGTAATCTAAATAAGGTAGGATGCGACTGCATCCCCAACCGCCACGAATAGGTAGCAAAGCGGCTATTTGCGAATCCTGAAAAAATTGATTGATATCGGCGGCGCGATCTTTATCTGTTCCTGCTAAATAACCATAGCGATCGCAAACGTGAGGCGCAAGCTGAGGCACAAGTCCTAGACCCCGCACGGCATCTAAAACTATGCCTAGTTCTTCTTTAATAAAAGTAGCACTAGCAGGGCTAATAATGCCTACTACCATACCAGATTTTAGACGCGGAGGTTTAATAACACGAATGCTTGCTTTAGTTGCTTGTAGGGGCGCTAAGGCTGAAGCAGTAATAGCAAGTTGCAGAAAATGACGGCGACTTAGCATTTGATTGAGACAAACTTTTATCTTTGTACACCAAAATCGTTGCTTACTCCGTTGGCGATTGCAACTTACTTGCGTTCAAAAGCCGCAATCTCCTGGCGATCGGATTCTATTAATTGATTTAAAGCTACTAAAGCTGTAGGTTGGCAACGAACGTGAGTATCGATAAATAAACCAATTGCTTCTGCTATCAAACTACGCACTTGTTCCGGCGGTTGGGTAGCTGGAAAATCTAACCAGGTTGTACCTACCGTGATGTCGCTAGGATAATTAATAGAAAAATGGTTTGCGCCTTCGAGTAAAAGCAAATAACTATCATCTCTACCACCAGAAATCGCTTCTGCAAAGGTACGCCTAACTGGAGTAGTGGCTTGTTCCCACGTTACGCCATAAAGAGCGCCATTATTGGCAATAACTCCGTCGCAGGTTCCGCCAATCAACATTAGTGGTAAAGCATCAGGTAAAGGTAGTATTACCCCTGCGGCATAGCCTAGTTGGGCGATCGCGGCTGAGTGAGCGCCATAGGAGAAAGCAGCTACAACTTGAGGAAAAAACTTTGGATCGGCGCTTTCGATGGCAACTCTACCCCCCGCCGAATGCCCGCCCAAAATAATATGTTGTAGATCTAGCAATCCCGCTAGTATGCCCGCAGATTGCAATCCTTCTAGGGCTGCAAGTATGGTTGGTAAGGCTGAGGCTGTAGGGCCTGTACCATAGGTATTAGGATTTAAGTTTTTGATGTTAACGCCTGGAGTAATAGCTACTATTCCAGGTAAGTTCTGGGCAATCCAAGAGAAGGTGACAACGACAAGCCCGCGTTCTGCTAGTTTAACCGCAAGCCACTGATAGGATTCAATAGCGCAGTTGATACCATTGAAAAAAATCACCACCTTGAAGGGCGATTGTTGAGTATTGGCAGGAAAAAACCCCATATTTTGTTCTGGGTTACTACCTGAAGCTTGGGCTGGATAGAAAATTTTGAGATGAATAGTGTCGTAGGGTGCGGCTTCATCGGCAACTTTGGCAGCTTGGAAAATTGCTTTAACACTCATATTGTTACTGTTTAAGTTAATTTTGCTTTCACCTTTAACGAAAATATACCTCTTGCCAAAGTCTAAGAAACTTTTTTCTTTAGTAAGCTTAAGCCTACTCTAGCGATAAAACTTGCGGGTTTTAACCCTAGGCGGACTGGGATGTTTTTTTATAAATCAATACCCATCGCCAAGTTTTACAAGAAGTCCAAGGAGTTATTAGTTA
>JAPJOW010000069.1 GCA_030826005.1 Aliterella sp. RAGGC_92 | reverse complement strand
GGTTTGCATGGCTCTAAGGCTTTTGTAAGCAGTGCTAAACCAGAATTTTTGCAAGGGCTTAAGGGTATGTTCAACTTTGATATGGTAGGCGTAAACGATCGCTTGCTTGTCGGTGGAACAGAATCTTTAACCAAAATAGCCAAGTCCACAAATCCTAAAATTGATACTTTTGGGAGTCGAGGCGGTAGCGATCATGCTTCTTTTGCCAGCGCTAAAGTACCTGTACTCTTTTTCTACCGAGGCGAAGATCCTAATTATCATAGTCCTGGCGATCGCCAGGTAGACGCGAAACTGCTTGAAGAAACAGCGCAACTTGGCTTCGATTTAGCTAACAAAATTCAAAAATAACTGTTTGACTGTTCAAACTAAACTAAAAACAACCATGCTAAAACTTTTACCAATAGGTGCGGTATTAGCTACTATTATCAGCACCCAAATTCCCGGTTTTACTTCCACTCAACGTTTACAACTAGCTCAATCCATACCCTTAGCCGAGCCTTATAACTCCACTTCCCCAGAAAATAACGATTCAAGCGGAAAGTTAATAACTACAGCCTTGGTAGCTGGTGGGATTGCGGCGGGAGGTTATTTAGCAACTAAAAAAGCAAACGGTGCTAAATTTCAAACTGATACTCAAATAGATCGAGCAAGTCCCAAGTTGCAAAAAAAACTGCTAATTCTTTTGCACAACGATCGCACTACCGCCAACCGTTTGTTAGCTTACACCCAACAAACAAACCCCCAAAAATCTGTTGATTGGGCAATGGAAAAAGTAATCTATGACTTAGAACGCGATCGCGCCTAAAAATCCATAGAGAGCTAACCTGTTTGCCTATTTCTCAATTTAATTTGGTGTTACGCAGTAGTTCTCTACTGCGTAACTTCCGTTTGAGTATAAATTCAGCTTTTTATTATTCATGCGATCGCATTTAGGTAAATTCAAATAAGAGCCATTTTGTCAACAAAATTTTTTAATACTTCTTTAAATTCAAAATTATAAACGTTCCGCAAAATAACTCTAAAGATAGACATAAGCAGGGATCGCCCTAGCTAGAGTAAAACTATCGGCAAGCATTCGATTGGGTTTTAATCGAAAAAGCGTTTAGCTTAGAAAATTCAACATTTTTTATGGCATAGAAAAATCAGGAATTCTTATTAACTTCTGTAGGAGTTAATAGGAAGCGATCCCTAGGACTTTTTGCAAAATTTTTCATTGTAATTAAGAGAAAATCATGCCAGTCGTTTCAATGAAAGAAATCCTCGATCGCGCGTTTCGAGAGCGCTACGGGGTTGGTGCGTTTAACGTATTTAACGATTTGACCTTAGAGGCGGTAGAAGTGCGATCGCCCGTAATTATCCAAACTTCAGTTAAAACAGTCAAATCCATTGGAATAGACTTATTTTATGCTAAGTGGACGGAACTGACGCGGGATATTGAAGTACCTGTAGCATTGCCCCTCGACCATTGCCCCGATCGCAAAGTTATTAGCACCTATTTAGCCAAAGGTTGGAACTCAGTATGAAGAAGTTTAATTTAGTAGGAAAAGCCCAAATTTTAGCGGAGAGTGCAGCATGAGCGCAATTATCTTTGATTGCGATGGCGTATTAGCAGATACAGAACACGACGGACATTTACCCGCCTTTAACCAAACCTTCAGTGAATTTAATCTTCCTATACAGTGGTCTGAAGCCGAGTATAACGAAAAAGTCAAAATCGGTGGCGGTAAAGAGCGGATGGCAGGTATATTGACACCCGAATTTGTGCAAACAGCAGGTTTGCCTACCGATGCTGAAGAACAAAGCAATTTGCTAGTAGAGTGGCATAAACGCAAAACAGCAATATACAAAGAAATGGTAAGAGATGGACGCTTACCAGGACGACCTGGAATTGCGAGATTGACCAAAGAAGCGATCGCCGCAGGTTGGACGTTGGTTGTAGCTTCAACCTCCGCAGAAGAATCAGTACGTGCTGTTTTAGAGTTTGTCGTCGGTAAAGAGCAAGCGGCGCATTTTGAAGTATTTGCAGGCGATATGGTGGCGAAAAAAAAGCCAGCACCAGACATTTACCTACTAGCAAAAGAGCGGTTGAACTTATCGCCCCAAGACACCCTCGTAATTGAAGACTCGCGTAATGGGCTTGTAGCAGCAGTCAGCGCAGGATTTCGCTGCCTTGTTACCCTTAGCCGCTACACCAGAAACGAAGACATGAGCGAAGCATTACTCGTCGTTTCTGACTTAGGCGAACCAAATTCACCCATGCGCGTAATTGCCAACCGCAGTCGCGCGACACCAGGAGACTACATCACCCTTGACGACATCAAGGCTTGTCTTGATAATTGACGATGAGTTATTAGCTGCACTTGCTGAAGTTGCGGTGCGTTTTTTCTAGAATGTTGGCGCTAGAGGGCTATTACACGAATGGAACTTTCTAGCGCTACGACTGTACTTCTTCTACTACCCTTATTTTCCCTAAAAACTCTTGGGTTAACTGAGTAAATGCTTTTGCTCCCGCCGTACCAGGATTATTCAAAACTACAGGCATAAAACTGTCTACAGCTTTGGCGACATTAACATCAATAGGTATATTAATGCTAAACAGCTTATCTGCACCAAAGTCTTGATTAACCCGCGCAATCACCTGACGGTAATATCTCCCCGTTAGCAAATTACCCGACATTGTAAAAACTATCCCCAACATCGAAACATTGAGAAGCTGCTCTTTTTGATGACTTTCTTTTAAACTGGCAATTCGTCGCTCTAATAGCTGAATCCCAATAACTGACAATGGTTCGGGTTTTGCAGGCAATATGTAAAAGTCACTAGCCACCAAAGCACTACGAGTCAAAAGCGTGTACCCTGGAGCGCAATCTAAAATAATAAAATCGTATTCTGCTACTAGCGGTTGTAATATCTTTTTGATTAAAAACCTTTCAAACCGATTCCAGACAAACTCAAATTCGCACTTACCTAAATCGATCGCTTCTTGATAAAGCATTTGCGATACTAAAAATTCGTCGTAAAGGTCAATATCTCCCGGTAATAAGTCCAATCCTGGCAATTTGCAGACATCATGTTGCACTACGTCAGCGCTGGAAAACTTTGGGTTATCGACAGGATTAATAATTTGTTCGACTAAATATCTTAAAGTCTGCTTGCGCTTTCTAAACTTAGCAAACTCTGAAGGCTGCATCAAACTTAGCGTGGCGCTAATTTGAGTATCCAAGTCTAATACCAAAACTCGCTTACCATGCTCTTTTACTAAAGCCGTAGCCAAATTAACCGATAAAGTTGTTTTCCCAACTCCTCCTTTCATATTTGCCGTTGCAATGATATACCCCATCTATTCATCCCACTTACGCCAAACAACCAATTAGACTTTACTCGTCAATGCCTAATTAATCAATTTCCTATCTTTAGACGTAGATACTTAGCTTGCTAAGTTATGTTAGTTTAATGTTAAATTATCATTACAATGACAACTAAAAGATGGCTCATATCTTACATATAGACTCTAGCCCGCGCGGAGAGCGATCGCATTCTCGCAGTTTGACGCACCGATTTGTGACTGACTGGAAAAATGCCCATCCTCAAGATACCGTCACCTATAGAGATTTGGGACATCACCCCGTACCCCATGTAGATGAGCCTTGGATCGCCGCCGCTTACTCGAACCCCAAAACCCATTCCCCCGAATTGCAAAAGGCTATCAGCACCTCTGACACCTTAATAGATGAGCTATTAGCTGCCGATCGCTATGTGTTTGGCGTGCCGATGTACAATTTCAACGTGCCATCTACATTTAAAGCTTATATCGATCAAATTGTTCGCGTTAATCGCACTTTTGCAGTTAACGAGCAAGGTTATCAAGGCTTAGTACATGGTAAAAAGCTGCTGATTATTACTTCTAGTGGTGGTAGTTATCGACCTGGTACACCTACGGCGGGTTATGATTTTCAAGTGCCGTTCTTAAAAGCAATTTTTGGTTTAATTGGAATTACAGATATTACCTTCATTCATGCCGATAACCTCGATATGGGGGGAGATGAAGGACGCAAAGAGTCTTTAACCCAAGCTAGTAATGCTATTAGTCAAGCTGTAACTAACTGGTAGTAATATGCGATCGCACTCTCTAATAATGCGATCGCAAATCAATTTTTGTCGCCAGCAAACTTTGCAAGCGTTGTAAAGATGTCCCAAACAGCAAATCTCCTTTACCTAATAAATAAGCAGCGTTAGTTTGTTTTCCGCCTAAAATAATTGCTGAATCAGCTTCACTGGCAGTTTTTAAAGCTACTCTCCCCGGCAAATTTGAGCGGATAATCGGCGTAACAACTTTAGCCTCTGGGCGTTGAGTAGCAATAATTAAATGAATCCCTGCGGCTCTTGCCATTGCTCCTAAGCGTTTGATATTTTGTTCTAGGGCATTACGGCTGTCTTTTTCGCTCATAAAGTCGGCGTACTCGTCAAATATGCAGACAATGCGCGGTAATACTTGAGTAGCTTTTTGATTGTAATCGCTTAAATTGCTACAACCTGCCGCTTCAAAACATTGATAGCGTTTTTCCATTTCTGTTACTAATTGTTCCATCAGAGCGATCGCGCGATTACTTTCTTTGACAATGGGAGAGTACAACCAAGGGATTTTTTCAAATTCAGGAAATGTAACTCTTTTAGGATCGACAAGAGCAATTTTTAAGTTATCGGGAGTATGGCGCACCAGTAAGCTTAGTAACAGACTCCGCAAAAACTCGCTTTTTCCGCTTCCCGTTGTTCCACCAACTAAAAAGTGACAAGTATTAGGATCGGCTAAATCTGCTTCTACCAATTTCCCTTCTAAATCTACGCCAATGGCGATTTTTACGGGAGAAGTGGGGGGTAAAGAGACTGGAGTAATATAATTTTCAAAACTAGCAATTTGGCGGCTTGTACGCGGCAAATCGACGCTAATATAGCCTGCTTGAGTGGCAATTAAGGGGGTATCTGCGATACCTAAATGTACTTTTAAGTCTTGCGATGTATTGACAATGGATGTAAATTTTACACCCAAATGAGGTTTAAGCTTGACGCGAATAAATGCCGAACCTACAACTGAACCTAAGTAATCTACACCCAGCTTAAAAGATTTTAGCGTTTCTACTAACTGTTGGGCGATCGCATCGGCTTCTGTAGAATTGTGCGAACTATGTATAGCCCTCCAATTCTGGGGAAAACTGGAATTTAAGTCCCCCAAACTTGAGGGATTTAGGGGGCTTTCCTCAACTTCCGTTTTTTGTTTTTGGCTAGTACATTGAGGAGTTTTTATAACAGTATTTGCTTTGCTCCCAACTTCAAAAAAGCTTTGACACTTGGCTTTTTGCGGACAAATATTACACAATAAATCTGGCTGCGTTGTCGGTGGTGGTGGATTTGGTTGGGGTGCATCCCAAGTCAGCCATTGACGCATTTGTTGCAGTTTTTGAGGGATTAGCTGATGTACGGTTTGTGCTAATTCTTCCCAAGTAAAAGTTAATTCTTCCCAGTTTGGTAAAACGCTATATACGGCGGAATCTATAGTTACTCCTAGCTTTTCTTTCAACATATAGCTGTAAAGAGCAACTTGCGCTAATTGAGCGGATTTATCAATGGCGGGATAAGTTTTATATTCCACTACACATAGGCGATGATGTTCAAAATCATAAACTACGCTGTCAAAACGTCCTTGAACTAATTGCTGCGTACCATCTGCTAGTTGAAAAGAGTGTTTTACTGTCGGTTTAATTGCAATTAAAGTTTTACTAATTACTTCTGCACCGCTACAATAACGCCGATTTTGGACTAATAATTTTGCCCAATGGTGAATAAGTCCTTTTAAAGCTTCCCATAGTTGCAATACAGTGGTTTTGCCTGGATTTGCTTGCAAATGGGGAAAAAATGACAACTCGTAAAACAACTGTTGCATTTGCTGCGCGATCGCATTTACATCTAACTGTTCTGCGTCAAGTTCAAATAACTTACTAAACCTAGCTTCTGTTTTAGCAATAAAAGCAAAGTTATCGGCTAAATTGTGAAATTGCGTGCCAATTTTTGATGAATTTCCCCCTGGTAAAAACATCGTATTTCCCCCCCAGCGATGTCCTAAATAAAATAGACGCGGACATTCAAAAGCTACTCTGACTTTAGTAACGCTAAAAGAGCGGGGAGAAGAATTAACAACTGTGTTCGCAGTTTCTAATTTAGTTGGGCTACTTATTTCTAGCAAACGGCGATGGATTTGGGCTAAGTAAACTGTATCCAAATTTGCATATTTTAACTGCGAGTTTGTAAGCGGGCGTTGTCTCCAATCGCTTGATTGTTCTGTTTTATCTACATTGGCAAAGTTACAAAGTTCTTCTGCTAATGTTTTAAGTTTTAAATTAGGTAACTGCTTTATTTCTTCATGCTTATACCTTAGCTTTCTAGCTAGTTGATACGTGCAGGTAACATTTATTGCTTGGTTTCCCAAAAATCTTAAATCGTAACTAGCATTATGAAAAACCTTTTTTATTTTAGGGTTCATCATAATCTTATTAATAAAATTATTTACTAATGCTGGCTTTTCTAGTACATCTAAAACATAAGCGTTTTCTCCCGTTATATCTGTAATATCATTAGAAGCTTGAATTAAAGATATTGTCGGCTTAGAAGTTCGCCAATCTGCCGTTTCGGTGTCTAACCAAAGTATTTGACTAAGTGCAAGTTTATCAATTGCTGCAATTATTTCTTCTGGATTTTTTATATAAAACATTCGCTAATAATAACTAAGTATATTTCGATTTTAACTAGCTTTTGCTACTACTAAACAAACTAATTGCTCTTGAGGTCTTTTAGGCGAACCAAGAATACTAACTTTTTGCTCTTTACATAGCTGTTCGATTATTTGATTAACTTGGGCTTTATTAATATGAGGAAAATAATTAATAGCATTACTTATTAATACTTCTTTTCCTAGTAATTGCTGATTGGATACTAAATTAAATATAAATTCTTTTACACCCTTTAGAGGATCTTCAACAACTTCTATATTCGTGTCAGGAACAACTTTAATTTTTTGGAGCAAGTAGCAACTGTGTAGTATCTGAGATTCAAAAGCAAGTTGTCTCAATTCTTTTAAGTTTATATATTTACCATTGATAGATAAATCCCCCTCTTTGGCATCTTTTACTAACTCATAGTAGGCGGCTAAATATTGGACAGATGTAATTCTTGGTTGAATTTGGCGACGAGAAATATTGTCAAACAATTGAGCGTAAAGCTTATAACCTTTTGTATTGTGATTGCCTAAATTGGCATCGCGAATTAAATATAAGTTTTGACAAAAGTTTTTTACAACTGCTTTTCTACAAGCTTCCATAAGATGAAAAAAAGTTGTCATGTTTTTGTCTTCTGTCCAAATAATACCTATACGTTCGGATTTGTTAGATAATTTGTAACTAAGAGAGTAACTAGCAAGCGTTGTTTGTTGCAATAAAGGAATTTTTACATCTTCCATTCCTAAAGTAATTAAAGCTTCTTGCAACATTTGGATTAATTCGGGTGACGAGTAGTGAATTTTAGTAATTTGTTGTTGAGCTTTACTTAATTCTTCGCTCCATTTTAGTTTGAAACTTGTAATTATTTCCGTGCGATCGCTTTCCTCAATTGGAGAAAGCAAAAATTTACCTTTTTTCCCTTCAATTAACCACTTTTTATATTGTCTAAGCGTATCTCTACCAAATATTAATATTTCTCTAGGGGTAGTTCTCCCACGCGGAAACTGCTCTAACAAATCTTGTTTATTTATAGGATAAATCTTATTTTCTAGTTGCGTTGCTTGACTATGTAAAGAATGCAATCTAACTGCTAAAACGGATTCTGCTTCTGCTAAAGTAATCGGTTTTAAATAAGTTTCTAAATCAATTCGATCTCTATGAGACTGATCGATGTAGCTTTTATTTTGCGCCCAAGTGTCTATATTAATACTGATAATTAATAAAAAGTTTTTAAACTCGCCGTGAATTTTAGTAGCGACACTAAATAAAGTTTGTAAGTCAGGAGAATTATTAGGTAAACGAGCAATACTTTCGATTTGATCGAAACATAAAACAATGGGTTGCGTTTCTGTCGCAATTCTGCCAAAATTAGCTAAAATCTCGCAGGCTGCCTCCTCGCTATCGATAGAACTTTTTACACCCAACTCTTTTAAAGATGCTTCGCTTAAATCGTCGCCGCGCAACCACTCACAAGCTAAGTTGTACTTTTGCGGGTTAATTAAGTCGTAAAGTACGCCAAAAAAGTTATCGGGGTTGTAAATACCTGTGTCTTGATAACTCCTTTTTAGGTGTTTGATAAACTTTTGGCGATCGCTTGTCAATCCTTCCCAAAAGTTATCTTGCATAATTCGCTCTTTTAAAGTGCGTTTCGTAAACACTGATAAGCTTTTTAGCCACAGCATCAATTGCGAATCTTTTTGTCCTGTAGGCACTTTGACTAAACTATCTACGGTGTAACGTAAGATATGCCACCAAATACGCTTGCTTTCGGGAAACGGATTGATATAAGCAAAAAAAGCTTTATCGTTTAGCTTTTTTTTCAATCGTCCGAGTAAATAAGTTTTACCCGAACCCGGATCGCCTTCTAGTAGTAAGGTGCGAGTATGGCGACTTTCAGCCACTCGATTGAGAGTTTCTGTCACCGCAGCAATTACGTTTGTATGAATAGACTCAACTACAGGTTCAGCTTCTTGAGGACTGCGCCAAAAATTTTCCGAACGGTAGTTATCAAAGGGGTTCGTGCTTTGTAAAATCAGGTCGTCAATAGATGTCATAACAAAATCTTTGGCTTAGACATTAACCTTAATAAAAAATAACGGACTACCCGAACGCTGTTTAATTCCGGCGTTTACTTGCGCCTGCGAGTAACGACTTGCTTCTACTAAAGCACTTAGTTCTATTTTGCTATCGTTTTCTAAACGATAAAGAGCCTTTTCTAAGTCTTCCCCAGTTAAAGGCGGTTGTAACTTTTGCCGCAAATGAAATATGGGTAAATAATTATCTGTTCCTAGTTCTTTGTCCAAATCTTGAATAGTTTGCAAAATATCGCGATCGCTTGGTTGCTTTTCTCCACTATCCTTTAATGATGAAGACTGGCGCAAAAATTTCAAGTAGTTAGCCAGCAAGCTTTTTGTCAAAATAATAGTACCCGCACCGCTAGGTTCGTACTCTTGTTTTAAATACTCCTTGCCTCTTTCAGTCAGCCAAACTTCTTTAATTTTTCTATCTGGTTTATTGACTTGAATAAGTCCCTTTTCTAGCAAAGCTTGGAGTAGAATTTGAACTTCTGACGCAGAAATACCAGTTTTACTAGGTGTAATTGCTGCTTTTTGGCAAGAATTGAGGATTTTTAACTCCTGGGGCGTTATAGGCAATTGCGATGACTCGGTTTTTAGCAAAGCCATCCCCGCGCTAGTAATTTTAAACTTGCTAATTTCATAGGAAACCGCCACCAACTCGCGTTTAACAAGTTGAAGACAAGCTTTATTGCGATCGCTGGCATTATTTAGCTTAATTTTTCCCAATAATTCCCGATAATTGGGCGCATTTAGCAGTTTTAAAGCAAATTTCAGTTCGAGAGTTTCCATGCTTGTGTACCTACGCAAATAAAGAAATCGCCTTATATATATTGTTCCCAGTAACGTAGAGGCGATCGCATTTTGTTTTAACTAAATTTCACACAAACATTGCGTTCAATTTATACCAAATAAGCAAAATTGCTCATACACTTAGAACGGCATAGAGTAATAAACGCAATAGTTTTAGTAAGCTCAATTGTGATGGCGAAAAGAACCCGCAAGCAAGTCCAACCAGTAGAAAACCTCCCTCCACCAATAATTCATCGTGTAAACAAACACCTATCAAAAACCAATAGTTGGGCAAATTCGTTATTATCTTTCGCCTTAATTTTAACTGGTGCTAGTGTAATTGCTGGGGGAGCGTGGTTGAGCTTGCAGCTATTCGTCAATCCTGATGCGGTAAATGATGTAAATAAAGTTTTGCCCCAAAACGTACAACTAAAGGCTACCAACCCCGAACAGCAGCCGCAAACCCTCAAACAAATTGAAGATTATCTCCGCACCCAAGGAAAAATTTCTGGCGAACCCTTGACGCTAGAAACCGATACCAAAACTCTAGTTGCAAAATCTTTAGTTTTACCCGTCTTTAAACGACAATCCAACTGCCAAACCGATTGTCAAGAAATTATCGAACTGCGAGTTTATCAATTAGTAACAAACAATTTTAAATTACCTTTCCAAACGGACAAAAATACTTATCAACTTATTAGCCAGCTACCTGTATCCGGCCCGGACGAATCTTTTGCAATTTCTCCAGTAGTAGATTCGGAAACCGCTAACTACGGTTCAACGCGGCTATTACCTTTAACCCAACTGCAACGCTTTTCAGGAACTACGCCGCAATCGGGTATTTGGTTATATTTAATTGGTCAACGCCAGCAGTCGGATAATAAAATTGCTTACGGTCAAATTCTCCACTACGACAAAACTCGCTCGGTTCTGAGTTTAGTATTAACCTGGACTAGCCCCACCGGACAACCCCCCAAATGGCAACAAGTAACAGGGGGAGGTTATCCTGAACTCATAGTCGATCGCACGAGCGATCTTGAGCCACAACTGCAAGTTTATCAAGTTAAACCCGCTCAAGGATCTTTCAATCAGTTTCAGCTAGTTCCCATTTCTATTGAAGAACCAGCAATTAAAACAAAGTCCTATCGCGATGCTTTATTTTTAGCTCGTAACGGTCTATGGACTCCAGCATGGCAGTGGTTAAAGTCGCTCTATCAGGGCAAAAAACAACCTTCCGCCGCCGCGCAAGCACAAATTGACTTAATTGGGCTATATGCTAAATATACAAGCAAGCAAGCCGATATTGCGTGGGCAAGTCCCAGCCAACAAGCGATCGCGGCTTTGAACGACGGGCGCTGGGGAAAAGGTTTGCAAATCTATCAATCATCACCGGAAGCTACTCAAGAAATTGCTACTTTTTTAGTCAATGATTCAGGAAGACTGTGGAATCGGGTAGAGGCGGCTTTAAAAATCAACGCCAACCGCCTTGAAGTCCAAACTTGGGGAGCGTTAATTTTGGGCGCTCAAGAAGGACAAGCCAGCGCCCTTACTTGGCTCAAAGCCCAACCCCACAGCTTAAAAAGCTTAAAATATACCGAAAAACTGCTTAAAAGACTAGATGGAGATTATGGCACTTCTACCCCTGTGGCTAATCGCTCCAGTCGCATAATTGGCTACTTAGAACCAACTAGCAATATCAACTTAGCTGACTGGTTGGTAACTGAGCCTAAATCTATAACTAAAGAGCAAAAATGGCAGCAGATTAAAGTAATTTCCTACCATAACGGTCAAACCTGGCTGCGATCGCCTTTTAATGCGTTAAAACTCCCCAAAACCGAGCCTGCTAAGTTTCTTTGGCAACAGTTAGGTTTAAATATAGATCCCCATCTCGATATTGTGCTGCGAACGCCAGACGGACAATCGCAAACTACTACCGTTACCGTTCAAGCCGTACAATTAAATAATGGCGTACTGCACTTGCTTACCCCCGCCCAATCCCAAATTCCGCCTCAGCAAATACCTTTGGCTCTAAGTGCGGAAGCTTTACAATGGGTAGAGCCTACGCGCATGACTTTAAGCGAATTTCTCAAACTTGAATCTGTTGATGCTACGGAGTTTTTGCCTGCAATTTGGCGCGAGTTACCTACTGCTAATAAAAATCAAACTTTACCCAAATTCGAGCAGTTGCAGCAACAATTAGAAAATCTCACCGTTGGGCTAGTCGATCTTACTGGCGATAACAATCAAGATACAGTGCTGACTATTTCTGAAGCAGAAATAGCCGCCTTGACAAAAAACAAAAAATATGCAGATGGAGAGCGCACGATCGCATTTTCTGAGACGGGAACGTTAATCTATAGCGATCGCAACACCAGCAAGCTTAAAGCGATCGCTGACTTAAAAGATAATGCACCGCCCGCATTGCTAATTGAAAATGCCAAAAAATACAATATGCAACGCTGGTCAATTGCCAACCAGCGTTTTGAGTAGCGATCGCCATTAATTTTGAGTATCGGTGCTGGTAGTAGCTAGGCGTTGTTTGTTGAGATTTTGCAATTGATACAACAACGATTCAATTTCTGCTTCTAAATGCAGGTATTTTACCTGAACGGCAACTTGGTAAGGAATCGGCTGAGGATTTTTTAAATCGGTACTAGCGCTTTGAGAACGGGAAATAGGAGATAAACAAATAGTCATTATTAATTGGGTAGGAATTTATGCTTACTCACACCAAATAGTTATTGTAACTGCAAACTAAAAATGAATCTGTATTCTTTGTGTCGATTTTATAATTGGCTGCATCCCAAGCAGAGAAAGGAAGTTTAGCTGACAGGAAAAATTATTTATAAAAAAGGCGATCGCGGTACACTAAAAGTACAGTAAAAGTAAAATGTCTTTTGCTCCTTTGCCATCAATTCCCCGGTTGAACTGTGACGACTTTGAGACTGCCCGTAACCTCTGCCCCTCAATCTTGGTCTGGACTAATAGAAACCTACCGTCCTTACCTGCCTGTAACCGAAAACACGCCCGTAATCACTTTATTAGAAGGAAACACGCCCTTAATTCCCCTCCCCGCCATCCAAGATCGGATTGGCAAACAAGTGCGCGTTTGGGCAAAGTATGACGGTCTGAACCCGACAGGCAGCTTTAAAGATCGGGGGATGACAATGGCGATTTCTAAAGCAAAAGAAGCAGGAGCAAAAGCTGTAATTTGTGCGAGTACCGGAAACACCTCCGCCGCCGCCGCCGCCTATGCTAAACGCGGCGGAATGCGCGCTTTTGTCCTAATTCCTGAAGGTTACGTTGCGTTAGGGAAGTTGGCGCAAGCATTGCTATACGGAGCAGAAGTATTGGCAATTAAGGGTAACTTTGACCGAGCGCTCGAAATAGTCCGAGACATGGCGACAAATTACCCCGTGACGCTGGTAAATTCAGTCAATCCTTACCGTTTAGAAGGGCAAAAAACCGCCGCTTTTGAAGTAGTGGAAACCCTAGGCGATGCCCCCGATTGGTTGTGTATTCCGGTGGGAAATGCGGGAAATATTACCGCTTATTGGATGGGATTTTGCGAGTATCATGCTCTAGGCAAATGCGATCGCCTACCGCGAATGATGGGCTTTCAAGCTTCTGGCGCGTCGCCGTTAATAACTGGAAAACCCGTAGCAAATCCCGATACTCTGGCAACAGCAATTAGAATTGGCAACCCCGCTAATTGGCAAAAAGCGATCGCCGTTAAAGAAGCAAGCCAAGGAGAATTTAACGCGGTTACAGACAACGAAATTTTGGATGCTTACCGATTGTTGGCATCGGAAGAAGGTATATTTTGCGAACCCGCCAGCGCCGCATCGGTGGCGGGGATGTTGAAGGTTAAAGATCGAATTCCGCCGGGAGCAAAAATTGTCTGCGTGCTAACGGGAAATGGCTTAAAAGATCCAGATACAGCAATCAAACACAGTCAAAACTCTTTTCAGCAAGGTATAGAGCCAGAAATTCATGCCGTTGCTAAAGCAATGGGGTTCTAAAGACGGCGTTAAGGATGAAAGAGGAGAGACAAGGGGACGAAGGGACAAGGTGAAAAAAAGAAAAGTATGTTGCTGTAAAGGGACGATCGTATCTAAATTTAGCAATGCCTTAGAAACCAAGGTTGTTTTATGACCGAGGGCATCGGTAAAGTCTATTTAGTAGGTGCGGGGCCTGGAAAAGCAGATTATCTGACTATTCGAGCGCAACAGCTACTAGAACAAGCAGAGGTGCTAATTTACGATGCTTTAGTAGATAGTCAACTATTGCAGTTAGTATCTTCCCAATGCCACAAAATTGATGTAGGCAAACGCGGCGGCAAAAGTAGCACCCCGCAAACAGAAATCAATCAGTTATTAGTAAAACATTGTCAGTTTGGCAAACAGGTAGTGAGGCTCAAAAGCGGCGATCCGTTTATTTTTGGGCGTTGCACTGCCGAAATCGCCGCCTTGAAAGCTGCTAATTGCAACTATGAAGTAGTACCGGGAATCTCATCGGCTTTAGCTGCGCCCTTGTTACTTGGCATTCCGCTTACCGATCCAGTTTTAAGTCGCTGCTTTGCAGTATTTACGGCTCACGAGCCAGATGAATTAGATTGGGAAGCTTTGGCGCGAATAGATACTTTAGTAATTTTAATGGGAGGACAACATTTAGCGGAAATAGTCGCGCAACTAGAACGACACGGAAAATCGTTGCAAACACCAATTGCGATCGCGCGATGGGTAAGTTCTCCTCAGCAAAGAGTGTGGACAAGCGATTTAGCTCGTATTGTGGCCCAAACTAGAGAAATTTCTCTAACTCCTGTTGTGATGGTAATTGGCGAAGTAGTCAACTTACGCACCTATCTCCAACCGCCACCTTTACCTTTAGCGGGAAAAACAATTTTAGTCACTCGTTCGGCGGGACAATCAAGCCAGTTTAGCAACTTGCTACAGCAGCAAGGGGCAACAGTAATCGAAATGCCAGCAATTGCTATTGTCCCGCCTTCAAGTTGGGCAGCTTTAGACGAGGCGATCGCGCATTTACTAGAATACGATTGGTTAATTCTCACTTCCGCTAACGCAGTAGAGTATTTTTTCGGGCGATTGGCAAATCAAAACCGAGATGCGCGGGCTTTAGCAGGAGTAAAAATTGCTGTAGTTGGTGAAAAAACTGCCCAAACTTTAAAGCAATATGGTTTGCAGCCTGACTTTATACCGCCAGAATTTATCGCCGATGCGATCGCAAGTCATTTTCCCGAACCGCTAATTGGTAAAAAAGTGCTGTTTCCTAGGGTAGAAAGTGGCGGAAGGGAAGTTTTAGTTCAGCAGTTGAGCGCCCAAGGTGCGCTCGTTATCGAAGTAGCAGCTTATCAGTCTAAGTGCGTGGATAACTTTGATTCTATGGCGCTAGAAGCCCTCCAACAGGGCGCTGTAGACGTGCTAACCTTTGCAAGTTCAAAAACTGTTAAATGCTTCTACCAACTCTTAAAAGCATGGGGAGGCGCTAATTTAGACAATATTTGTATTGCGTCTATTGGCCCGCAAACTTCAAAAACTTGCCAGCAATTGCTAGAAAGAGTAGATATAGAGGCAACAGAATATACTTTAGAAGGCTTAACTGGAGCAATCGTTAGTTGGGCAAATGACAATTCAAACTAATCGCCGCTTAATTGGGTTAACTGGAGGCATTAGCACGGGTAAAAGTACCGTTGCCAAGTACCTAGAAACAACTTACAGCTTACCAATTTTAGATGCGGATATTTATGCTAGAGATGCGGTTAAAGTTGGTTCGGAGGCAATAAATGCGATCGCATCTCGTTACGGTGCAAATATACTTTTAGCTGATGGCAGTTTAAATCGGCAGCAATTAGGCAATATTATTTTTCACAATCCCGGCGAACGGCAGTGGCTAGAAAAACAAATTCATCCCTACGTGCGCGATGCTTTTGTACGAGAAATCGATCGCTCTATCGCATCAATTGTCCTTGTCGTCCCTTTATTATTTGAAGCCCAATTTACCGATCTAGTTACAGAAATTTGGGTAGTGTACTGCACCAAAACTCAACAACTGGCAAGATTAATGCAGCGCGAAAATATCAGTGCAGAAGCCGCCCAAGCGCGGATTAGCAGCCAAATGTCCCTAAAGGAAAAATGCGATCGCGCTACGGTTGTTTTAGACAACTCCTCTACTGTGGAATCTTTATTCCAGCAAGTAGACGCAGCAATTGCTTAATCTGCTTCTCCCCCGATTACTACATCCCGAATCCGCAAACTAGGGCCGCCACAGCCCACTGGTAGTCCATTTTGTCCGCCTTTACCGCAACCGCCAGATTCATCCCAGTAAAAATCGTCTCCGATCCCTTCAATATCTGCCAGAGTTTGAAATACATTTCCCGACAAAGTAACATCCCGTACAGGTTCGGCTATTTTGCCGTTGCGAATCATCCACGCTTCCCCGGCGCTGAAGGTAAACATTTCGCCATTGGTCATCCCGCCTAACCAATTTTTTGCATAAACGCCTTCAGTGATATCGCTAAACAAATCGGCAACAGGAGTTTCACCCCGCTCGATCCAAGTATTAGTCATGCGGACAATAGGAGCGTAGTGGTAATTAAGACAGCGAGCATTTCCCGTCGGCGCTTCGCCTAACTTTCCCGCCGTCTCCCGCGAATGCAATCTGCCCACTAATACGCCATCTTTGATTAATTGCGTTGTCGTAGCGGGAGTTCCTTCATCGTCATAAAAAAAGCTGCCGCGATGACCTGGAGGAGCAGCGCCATCAAATATTTGCAGTTCCTTGGGTCCAAAACGCCGCCCAAAGCTCATAACTTCGAGCAAATCGGGGTTTTCGTAAGCCATATCAGCCTCCGAAAGATGCCCGAAAGCTTCGTGGACAAATAACCCCGTTAAAATTGGGTCGATAACTACAGTGTAAGCACTGCCTTTAACGGTAGGTAACGATAGCGCCGCTACCGCTCTTTGCGCGGCACTAAAAACTTGCAATTCTAAATTAGTCAAGTCTTCATAAGCTTTACGCGAACCAACAGTTTCGCGCCCGGTTTGTACGGTGTCGCCATTACGAGCAGTAGCAGCAAAACGCATTTCCATATCTACCCACGACTGCTCGATTAACGTGCCTTCAGAGGTTGCTAAAACTACTTTTTGTACGGTGTCACTATAGCGGACAGAAGTAGTAGTAACTTGATTTACACTTTTAAGAATTTCACTATAGCGATCGCATAGTTGTTTTTTCGCTGCTAAAGAAACATGGCGCGGATCTGTCCCCGTTAAGGGGACAAAACAAATATCTTGATGGGGAACAATTTCTGCTAATAGAGTTTCCGCATCGCCTACAATACGCGCGGCGGTAATCGCTTCTTCAATCCGAGCTTCTATAGTGGCAAGTTCGTTAAAGCTGCTCAATCCCCAGCCACCTTTATAACAAGCGCGAATTTGTCCGCCAATTGATAAACCTTCGCTGAGGGTTTCTACTTTGTCGCCCCGCCGTAAGATATCTGTCCCTTCAGCTTCTTCTAGACGAATAGCTAGATAATCTACTTTACAGCGATAGCGGGCGATTAAATCGGCAAGTAAGTTTTGGGCATCAACAACCGCGATCGGCATATAAAAGTAGCCAAAAATAGTAAACTGACTCTATTTTGCAATGAATCCGGCAGCAGTTACCACTAAAAATGCAAAGTTCTAACTTTCAGCTTGTTCTCTTTGGCTGATAAAATTAAATTCGCTTGCCCTTGCCATTATCGGAGTTGGTAGTAATTGATGTTAGCGAAATTGCGGCAACAGCCAAGTTTATGGTTAGTGACTAAAGTTGCAAGTATTTTTTTTGTTTTTTGCTTAATTTTTATCCTCCATCGCTACTACACCTTTTACGCCTCGTTCGATCAAGGCATTTTTAATCAGGTATTTTGGAATGGCACGCACGGGCGAATGTTTCAAAGCTCCCTTTCTTCTAGCCTTTCTACCAATGTCGTCCACAATGGCGAAGTTCCAGAGGTGTTCTATCACCGTTTAGGGCAGCACTTTACTCCAGCTTTGCTTCTTTGGCTGCCGTTTTACTATTTGTTTCCTTCTCCTGCCACTTTGTCAGTTTTACAAGTAATTTTAGTGACGGCGGCGGGGTTAGTTCTCTATGCTTTGGCAAGACACTATTTAGAACCACCACTAGCGGCAGCGATCGCTATCAGCTTTTATGGTGCTAATGCCGTAATTGGCCCAACTTTAACTAATTTCCACGATATAAGTCAAATTCCCTTATTTGTGTTTAGTTTGCTGTGGGCAATGGAAAAAGGCAAATGGCGCTTATTTTGGTTACTTGCAGTCTTAATTCTAGCCGTGCGCGAAGATAGCGGTGTAGTGCTATTTAGCATTGGGTTTTATTTAATTATTAGCCAGCGCTATCCCCGAATTGGGTTGATGGTTTGTACTCTCAGCTTTAGTTATATGTTGGTACTTACCAATGCAATCATGCCGCTATTTTCTGATGATATTTCGCGGCGTTTTATGATCGAACGCTTTGGACACTTCACCGATAAGGAAGAAGCGACTACTTTAGAAATTATTTGGGCAATTATTAGCCAACCTGGGCAATTGGTAGTCCAGTTATTTTCTCCTTTTGCAACCAAAGTAAAATATTTACTCGGTCATTGGCTGCCTTTAGCTTTTATTCCGGCAATTTCTGGCGCAGCTTGGTTAGTTGCGGGGTTTCCTTT
>JAPJOW010000068.1 GCA_030826005.1 Aliterella sp. RAGGC_92 | reverse complement strand
CAACAAAGCGGGAAGAATAGCGATACCCGCTTTTTGTCTCCCCTTAAAAAGGGGGGAAAATTTTTTAAACGGTATAAAAATAGGGTTACCTAACTGGTGCGCCTATTTTGCTCAATTTATTAAATGGACAGGAATACATGGGTGATGAAATATTTGCAAAAGAAAGGCAATTTCACGACCAATGGGCAGCGAATATTGATGTAAATGGCATTAATGTCAAAGACTATTTTGAAGCTTGTACAGCCCCCGAAAATCGCTTTATATTGCGGCGTTTAGGTGATGTTCGCGGCAAGAAACTTTTAGATTTAGGTTGTGGTGCCGGAGAAAATAGCGTTTACTTTGCCAAAAAAGGAGCGTTGTGTGTGGCTTCCGACTATTCGCCAGGGATGGTAGAGGTGGCGATGCAATTAGCTAAAGCTAATGGAGTCACCATCGAGGGTAAAACTATGAATGCGATCGCTCTCGATTGTCCTGACAATACCTTTGATATCGTCTATGTTGCCAATTTGCTGCATCATTTGCCCGATCCACACGCCGCAATTAAAGAAATGCACCGCGTCCTTAAGCCGGGTGGAAAAGCTTGTTTTTGGGAGCCTTTAAAGCACAATCCAATTATCAATGTCTATCGTCGCATTGCTACTTCGGTGAGAACCGAAGACGAAACACCGTTGGATATCAACATAGTTAAGTTTGTAGAATCAAATTTTGCTCAAACTACCTACGATACATTTTGGTTAGCAACTTTATGGATTTTCCTACAATTCTACTTAATTGAGAAAGTAGATCCTAATAAAGAGCGCTACTGGAAGAAAATTATTATTGAACAAGCAAGATTGCAACCCCAGTACAGGCGCTTAGAAAAGTTGGACGTAATTTTGAAACAAATACCCTTCATGAAACGTTTTGCTTGGAACTTAGCTGTTGTCGCCACAAAATAAAAACCATATAGTAACTATGATTGAAGCTTCTAAAAAGAGCGATTATAAATCTCCCCAAGATTCAAAAATAGTTACCTCTAGCAAAAGAGCAGAACTGTACAAAAAGTTTGAGCCAAAAATTTTGCCTAATCCCGTTTTAAATAGAAACTTGGTTAGTTATCAGGCAAATAAACAGCTACCTTTTTACTCGTGGTTTAAGTATAGAGAAGGTTTTTCAGAGCAGTTAGTAACTTATCTGTTATCTCACTTAAAGCCACAACCAGGAATATTACTCGATCCCTTCGCAGGTAGTGGTTCAGCTTTGTTTGCTGCAAGCACTTTAGGTTGGCAAGTAAAAGGAATTGAAGTTTTACCTGTGGGCATTTATGCAATACAAAGTAGACTTGCAGCCAATAAAATTAATCCTGAAAGCTTTAATAAAATAGTTACTGAACTGAAACAAATAGATTTTGCTAATTACTACGATCAAAAGTACGCCCTCAATCATATTGCAATCACTTGTGAAGCTTTCCCATTAGTAGAAGAAAAACAACTAATTGGTTATATTGCTTACTGCTATAATTTTATTACAAATGACAGCATTCGTACTCTACTTATTTATGCTGCTTTTTGTATTTTGGAAGATATTAGCTACACTAAAAAAGATGGGCAGTATTTACGCTGGGATGCTCGTTCCGGTCGTTCTTTAAGAAAAGGAGATTTTAATAAAGGAATAATTTTCACTTTCAAAAATGCTATTGAGAAAAAGCTCAAACAAATATCATCAGACTTATATTATCGTCCTAATAAAAAATTATTCAGTCAATGGCTTTCATCCCAGCAAGAAGTAGTCAATTTTAATATAGATAACAACTTAGTTAAATTGCATCAAGGCTCTTGTCTAGAAATTTTGCCGACAATGCAAGCTAATACTATTGACTTTGTAATAACATCGCCGCCTTATGTAAATCGATATGACTATACTCGCACTTATGCGCTTGAGCTAGTCTTTCTAGGCTGCAATGAAGAAAAAGTAAAAAGCTTACGTCAGGTAATGTTATCTTGTACGGTTGAAAATCGCAATAAATTTGATCAATTAAATCTCTATTATGATTCTCTAGGATGTATCGAGGAATTTAACCAAATATATTCTACATTCAAAGAGCAAGAAGCACTGCATGAAGTATTAGCTGTTTTAGACACCTACCGTCAAGAGGGTAAATTAAACAATCCCAATATTATTAGAATGGTGCATAATTATTTTTAT
Organism: Aliterella sp. RAGGC_92; assembly: GCA_030826005.1. Lineage (GTDB taxonomy): Bacteria > Cyanobacteriota > Cyanobacteriia > Cyanobacteriales > Chroococcidiopsidaceae > Aliterella. Next base: position 16,394 of record JAPJOW010000068.1, on the reverse strand, counting down.
GAAATGTGTTTCGTAATCTATGAGTTAGCTCGCCTGCTTAAGCCTGGTGGCATAGTAGCAATGGTAAATGATAACGTTCAATATGCTGGTGAGGAGATTCCTGTAGACTTAATTTTATCTAATGTAGCGGAGGCTTTCGGATTGACAACGCGATGTATTTGGACTGTAGGAAGAAAAGGAAATAGTAGTCAACAAATGGGTACTCACGGTCGCTCGGAGTTACGTAAATGCATATATATTTGGGAAAAAAAGTGCCAATGATAGTCAAATCTTTATGACATTGAATACATCTTCTCTCTTAATAGAGGCAAACCGGATAAACTATCGGTTACGCTCAACATTTTTCTATCGTAAGCTTAAAGAATATAAGACACTGTCTTTTTTAAGCAAAATTGATGCCTTACTCCCTGCTGCCCATTTATACAGTTGGGAAGGTTGTTGTGTTAATTGGGGAGTTGGAGAAGATGCCTTTAATTATATTAACAAAAGTCCTAATTTACATTTAATTCAAGTGTTTTGTCACCCTAGGTTGATTAGAGAACATTACACATTAGTAGCCTACTATCGAAATATTGCAGCGCTTTCACAAAAAGCAGTTAAGTATTTAATAAATATAGATGTCAAAAAATTTGAAACTGAGCAGAATACCAGTCGCGGTTTAACCGAAAGCCAAGCTTTAGAAATTGCTAGTTTGTTTAACGAACATATATCACTAATTATTGATAGTTCTATAGAAAGTATTACAAAAGAAGAATTACAAGGTATATTGTTGGCATCAACAGGAGCGCAAATTGATGGCTCATGGCGTAATGCAATTGGAGAAGAAGCAGAAAAAGTTGTTCATAGGCTTCTTATTAAAGAAACTAAAGAGCGTAATCTTATTGCTGCATTGATACCGCGTATAGGTACAGCAATTGAGTTATATACTCCAGAAAAAATTGAGGAGCAATTAGGCAACATTGAGCGTTATAGAGGTGTGATGTTAATCAATCACACTTCAATACTTTTTTCTAGTGAGCCAGATATATCACTTCTCAGTAATCAAGGAACAACTTTAGGTGTTATCGAGGTAAAAGGAGGTGTAGACTCTGCTGGAGCGCTGGAACGTTATGGCGCAGCAAAAAAATCTTTTGAGGAAGCTCGCCGCAATAATTCCGCAACCAGAACTATTTTGATTGCTAGTTGTATCACAAATGAAGTGCATATTCGCATTCAAAATGATGCTACTATCTCTACTTATTTTAACCTAACAGAAATTCTAAGCGAAGACTCGACAAAGTACGAGCAGCTTATGCACGAAATTTTTACTCTTTTAGCATCAGAAATAGAATGATTTAGAAATAATTTTATAATTATCTATGCTCGACCCTAACTATCCAGCTTGGAATCAAATCTACGCTACATTCAAAAAAGTTTGGGGCTACGAAGATTTTAGATCGCCGCAAGGGGAAATAATTAGTAGTCTCATATCTCAGCAAGATGCTTTGATAATAATGCCTACAGGCGGAGGTAAGTCAATTTGCTTTCAGCTTCCCGCCTTAATGCAAACAGGATTAACTCTAGTAGTTTCACCGTTAGTTGCGTTGATGGAAAATCAAGTAAAAGAACTACGCGATCGCAATTTACCCGCAGCACTATTACATAGCGAATTACCAAGTCAACAAAAATGGCAAACTTTACAATTATTAGATAGACAGCAATTAAGATTACTTTACTTATCCCCAGAAACATTACTTAGCCCGAAAGTATGGGAAAAATTGTGCCATCCGCAGTTACAAATTAACGGCATAATTCTCGATGAGGCACATTGTTTAGTGCAATGGGGAGATACTTTTAGACCAACTTATCGGCGTTTGGGTACAGTAAGACCAGCTTTATTAAAGAGTAAACCCCAAGGAACAAAAATTGCGATCGCAGCTTTTACAGCCACCGCCGATATTGAAGCGCAAAAAACTATTACCCAAGTTTTACAACTCCAACAACCCGCAACTTTTAAACAAAATCCTTACAGGCAAAACTTGCACCTAAAAGTACAAATAGCTTGGACTCCTAAAGGACGCAAACAACAGCTATTAAACGTTATTAAAGCTAAACCAGAGGAAACAGGTTTAATTTATGTGCGAACCCGCCGAGATAGCGAAAATATAGCCGAATGGTTGAGTAATTTGGGTTATAAAACCGCCGCTTATCACGCTGGTTTAAGTCCTGAAGAACGTAGAGAGATTGAACATAATTGGCTAAATAGCAAAATACCGTTTGTTGTTTGTACTTCAGCTTTTGGAATGGGCATAAATCAGCCTCACGTTCGTTGGGTGGTGCATTTTCACGCGCCGTTATTGCTATCGGAGTACGTGCAGGAAATTGGACGCGCAGGACGAGATGGAAAGGGTAGCATCGCTTTAATGCTGATTAGCGAACCTACAGGGTGGCTAGACTCGGAAGATAAACAAAGACAGAGGTTTTTTGAGGAAAAAATGCGATCGCACTACAGCAGCGCCCAAAAACTTGCCCAAAAGCTGCCGATTCAAGGAGAAGTTGACAAAGATAATGCGATCGCGCTTTCCTTGCTTCACAGTGCTAATCAATTAGATTGGCTAGATCCCTTTCATTACAGCCTTCACCCACCGATAAAAATCAAGCCTCCCGCCCAATTTCCCGCCGTCCAACAACTGGTTAAATATTTGACAACTAAACAATGTCGGTGGCAATTTTTATTAAATGCTTTTGGTTTTAGTTCCGAAGCCTTAAATATGCGCTGCGGTCATTGCGATAATTGCCGCCAACGAATGTAGAGACGTTGCAATGCAATGTCTCTACACGAAATTTATAATATCTAAAATTGCTGTAAAAACCGCAAATCGCTGGCATAAAAGCGGCGAATATCATCAATTTGGTGCAATACCATAGTCAAGCGTTCGACACCCATACCCGCCGCAAACCCGGTATAAACTTCAGGATCGTAACCCGCAGCTTTTAGTACGTTCGGGTCAACCATTCCGCAACCCATTACTTCCAGCCAACGTCCATTCCATTCCATATCTACTTCCGCCGAAGGTTCGGTAAACGGGAAATAACTCGCCCGAAAACGAATTGGGACATCGCCAAACATTTGTTGCAAAAACTCTCTAACTGTTCCCTTAAGATCGGTAAAAGTTAACCCTTCATCAATTGCCAAAATTTCTATTTGATGGAATACCGCCGCGTGACTAGCATCTACCGTATCGCGCCTGTAGCATTTTCCTGGGATAGCAATTCTAATTGGCGGATCGTTTTCCTCCATATAGCGGACTTGCACGTTTGAGGTGTGAGTCCGCAGTAAATTACCATCAGGTAGATATAAAGTATCCTGCATATCCCGCGCTGGGTGATCGGGTAAGAAATTTAACGCCTCAAAGTTGTAGTAATCTGTCTCCATTTCGGGGCCATCCGCTACGGTATAGCCTAGTCCCACAAATATATCTAGTACGCGGTCAATTGTACTATTTAAGGGATGAACGCGCCCTAGGGGAGTGTAAACCGCAGGCATAGTTACATCTAAAGTTTCGGCGGCTAATTGCGCTTGAATTTGGGCAGATTGCAGTTCATTACGGCGCTGTTCTAAATCTGTTTGCACGGCTTCTTTAACAGTATTTGCGATCGCACCTACTACCGGGCGTTCTTCTGCGCTTAACTTGCCCATTTCGCGCAAAACTAACGATAATTCCCCTTTCTTACCGAGGTACACTAATCTAAGTTCTTCTATCCTTTCTAAAGTATCGGCAGCCAGGATCGCGCTTTTGGCTTCTTTTCGGAGTGTTTCTAACTGTTCTTCTAAATTGCTCATAGTTTTATAAATTTTTACTCGTAATGAAACTGTTAATTAGTAACGATGACGGTATTTTTGCCCCAGGAATTCGTAGTTTAGCCAATACTTTAGCTGCTGCCAATCATGATGTTACTGTAGTTTGTCCCGACAGAGAGCGATCGGCAACCGGACACGGTTTAACTTTGCATCAACCCATCCGTGCAGATATAGTAACGGACGTTTTTCACCCCAGTATCAAAGCTTGGGCTTGTTCTGGTACTCCTTCCGACTGCGTTAAATTAGCACTATGGGCATTACTCGATAGTCCCCCAGATTTTGTCGTTTCTGGCATCAATCAAGGCAGCAATTTGGGTACAGATATTCTCTATTCTGGTACGGTGTCGGCAGCAATGGAAGGTACGATTGAGGGAATCCCCAGTATTGCGATGAGTCTTACTAGCTTCTCTTGTTCTAAGTTTCAACCTGCGGCGGATTTTGCCGTTAGTTTGCTAAAACAACTTGAAACTTCGCCCCTAAACGAAAATTCCATGCTACTCAATGTCAATGTTCCCGCTATCCCCAAGTCGGAAATTGCTGGAGTTTTAGTTACTCGTCAAGGGATTCGCCGCTACGTTGATGTTTTTGAAAAGCGCACAGATCCTCGCGGTAAAACTTACTATTGGTTAGCTGGCGAACTCCTAGAAGAAGTAGAAGTTGAACCCATACTTGCCGATGTACCGACAGATGTTGAGGCAATTGCCAGTAATTATATTACAATAACCCCCTTGCAATATAACCTTACTTATGCTTCTAAGTTGAAGCAATTAACGGACAAGAAATTTGATTTTCCTTGTCAATAACTGGCGTTACATTTCTTTATTTATGGCAAAATGTAAAGGTGTGGGTTACTTCTTCTCTGACTAAAGCTTTAAAACCAACTGCTGTTGCCTTGGGTAATTTTGACGGCGTACATCGCGGGCATCAGCAGGTAATTCAACCTGTCTTACAAAAAGGGGGGGAAATAGTCTCGACGGTTGTAACTTTTAACCCCCATCCCCAAGAATTTTTTACAGGCAAACGTCGCAGTTTGCTAACGCCTCAAAGTGAGAAGGTGCAAGAGTTAGATCGATTGGGGGTAGAACAATTAGTATTGTTGCCTTTTGACAGGGAACTTGCGTGTTTAAGTCCGCAAGAGTTTGTAGAAAAGATTTTAGTGCAACAATTGCGATCGCACTCTATTAGTGTTGGACAAGATTTTTGCTTTGGCAAAGGACGTACTGGGACAGTTACCGATTTAAAAGCGATCGCATCTAACTACGACATTCCCACAAACATTGTTCCTTTACACCATTGTAAAGGCGAAAGAATTAGTAGTTCCGCCATTCGCCAAGCGTTAGAACAAGGCAATACAGATCGCGCTAAACTCCTTTTGGGACGACCTTACAGTCTCACAGGTACAGTAGTTACAGGCAAACAGTTAGGTAGAACTATCGGCTTTCCGACGGCAAATATTGACCTACCAATCGAGAAGTTTGTACCCTGCAATGGAGTATATGCGGTCAAAGTTTACATTGCGGAAAATAAATCGCCGCTTGCTGGAGTAATGAATATTGGCAATCGCCCGACAGTAAGCGGGACAAATCAATCAGTAGAGGTATATTTGATAGATTGGTCTGGGGATTTGTACGGAACAATACTAAAAGTGGAACTAGAACAGTTTTTACGTCCCGAACAAAAATTTGAGTCTTTAGACGCGCTAAAAAACCAGATTAAAATAGATTGCGATCGCGCAAAAGCTACTTTGGAGACTTCACCTTTATTGTGAGACAGCTTCTCGATAACTTAACTCAAAATCTCGGTCGTACTATTGTTGGCAAATCCGAAGCTATACGCCTAGTTTTAGTAGCTTTACTCAGTAGTGGTCATGCTTTGTTAGAAGATGTCCCTGGGGTGGGTAAAACCCTGCTGGCAAAGTCTCTAGCGCGTTCTATTGATGGCAAATTTCAACGCCTGCAATGTACCCCGGACTTGCTTCCGACTGATATTACGGGAACTAATATTTGGAATCCTAGAAGCGGCGAATTTGAATATCTCCCTGGGCCTGTATTTGCCAATATCTTATTAGTAGACGAAATCAACCGCGCCACACCCCGTACGCAATCGGCTTTGCTAGAAGTAATGGAAGAACAGCAAGTGACCGTTGACGGGATTTCGCGCAAAGTTCCCACACCATTTTTTGTGATTGCGACGCAAAACCCCATCGAATACCAAGGTACATTTCCCCTTCCAGAGGCGCAAATGGATCGGTTTATTTTGTCTTTAACTTTAGGTTATCCCAGCCAAAGCGAAGAACTGCAAATGTTGGAACGTTTGCAAGCGGGCGTAAAAGTAGAAGATTTGCAACCTTGTATTAGCTTAGATGAGGTGCAAGAATTACGCCGACTATGCAGCCAGGTTAAAGTTGAAACATCATTGCAACAATACATTCTTAACTTAGTTCGGGCGACGCGAGAAGATGAAGAAATTGCCCTTGGCGTTAGTCCTCGCGGTACAGTGGCTTTGCAAAAAGCAGCGCAAGCATTGGCTTTTTTGTGCGATCGCACTTACGCTATTCCCGATGATATTAAACTACTTGCGCCTCATGTATTGAGTCATCGCCTAATTCCCTCCGGGGGACGCAAAGCTAAAACGGTAGTAGAAAAGTTATTGCGCCAAGTCTCCATTCCTTAAAATATACTTGCGATATACTTGACAAGTCTTAAGTTTTTGCTAAGATAACTTGTCTGTTACAGAGAGTTTGGAGAATGACAGTTAGAGAGAGTTCATTTCAGATTATAGCTGAACCTCCTATAGATGAAGAAAAAATCGAGCAATGGGATACAGCCACAGAAGCTTTTGTAGAACGAATTAAAACTATCGTTGGAGAGCTTCACGCCTCAGAAATTGAAACAATGACCAAAGCTATCGATACAGTTTTGGATACTTCAGATATTTCGGAAGCAGAATCTAGACTGGCACTTAAGTTAACTGGGCAAACTTATAGCAAACAAGAAGCAGCCCGTTTAGAAATAACTTCTCTAATACGATATTTTGATAGGAGAAAAGAGTTACTCCAAAGTTCTTTGACAGCTAATGAAGTTGCTTCTTTATTAGGTACAACTACCGAAAACGTTCTTGAACGCATTCATAATAACTCGCTCCTAGCCGTTAAAGATAATGGTATATGGAAGTTTCCCTTATGGCAATTCGATCCATCCGGCGCAGATGGAGTCATGGAAGGCTTACCAGAAGTTTTAATGGCGCTTGTTGGCTCGGCATTTACTAAGCTTAATTGGCTAAATGCACCAAATCCTTACTTAAATAAACTTACTCCTGTAGAGGCACTCCAGCGAGGTCAGAAGGCGAAAGTCCTTGCTGAAGCCAAAGTTTTGGGGGCTTGGTAGTTGGTAGAGATTTTGCCACCACCTCCTAAAATACTACCTGTCAAGCCCGTTTTGCATTCCATTAATAAAGATAAGTGTCTTGTGAGGATATTCGACCCTACAAGACACAATACTAATGCTCTATCGTTTCGGTATTATGGTGCGCTAGAAAGGTTTGACCATCAAAGATATTCTAGGGATGCACCAGCAACGGATGAAGAACGTGGGATTTATTATGCTGGGTTTACTTTATCGTGCTGTCTAGTAGAAGTTTTTGGAGACAAAAGAACTATAGAAGTTGGTAATTATTGCGTTGCATCGGTAGAACTCAAGCGCCCTTTAAGTTTACTTGATTTGTGTAGAAGCGCAGCAATGGCAAATGGAACAGTTTACGCTCTTTCCAGCGTTCCTGATAGAGATATTAGTTAAAATTGGTCGCGCTACTTTTACGACAATTACGACTCATATACTAAAGTTGACGGGATTATTTACCATAATGCTCATAACGGGGAACAATCTATAGCATTGTATGAAAGAGCAATAGAAGCCTTAAGTTGTTCAGAGAATGATGTAATGGCTTTGAGTCATAAGGCTTTGAGGATGGAGATTAGACAAGTTGCTGAAAAACACGGGTTGATTGTAGTTCCTTATTAATTGCATAGTATTAGTCAGCAATGCCTGTAAGTATTGAGTATGCCAACCAAAATTAAACTAAAACGCCGCCCAAAATCCCAAACGCGATCGCCTTTTTTTCTCCTCCTACTAATTTTGCTATGGAGTTTGGCAATGGGTTGGGGACTTGCAACCATTACCAGCGCCCAACCCATACCAACAGAAGAAATCGGTACGGTTGATGTAGTTCCCGAACGCTATCAACTAGGGCAAGAACTATACTTAGAAAACTGCGCCAGTTGTCATATTGCCATACCCCCGGCGGTACTACCTTCACCCACATGGCAAAGAGTATTACAAGATTCCCAGCATTACGGCGTAACTATTAAACCTTTAGTTGACCCAGGGCGCTTAATAGTCTGGCAATACTTACAAGTTTTTTCGCGCCCCCAACTAAAAGATGAAGAAGAAATACCTTACAGAATTAGCGAATCGCGCTACTTTAAAGCCCTGCATCCCCAAGTAAAGCTACCCCGCCCTTTAGAATTAAGTAGCTGCGCTGGCTGTCATGTGGGCGCAAACGAGTACAATTTCCGTACTTTAAGCCCCGAATGGCAGTAATTACACCAAAAAGACTTCGCATCTCTCTACAGTCTTAGCTGGGTCGAAATGATACGATTAATGTAGTTTCATAATTTGGAACAAGTGAGCTTCTACATGGAGGAATGAAGTTCCAGTAACTTAGCTTTAATACGCATCACAACTTGCGAGTTTTGATAATCCACAAATAAACATATATTCTAAATATTTACCTGCCATGCTAAAAACCTTGCTGGGCGACCCGAACGCTCGTAAGCTCAAAAAATTCCAACCAGCAGTTAAAGAGATTAACCTTTTAGAGGAAGAGATTCAAGTCCTCTCTGACGAACAACTAACTGGTAAGACTGTTGAATTTAAAGAACGCCTTGCTAAAGGTGAAAGTCTAGATGACCTGCTCCCCGAAGCTTTTGCTGTAGTTAGAGAAGCTGGAAAGCGCGTTTTAGGTTTGCGACACTTTGACGTGCAACTATTAGGCGGAACAATTCTGCATAAAGGTCAAATTGCCGAAATGAAAACCGGAGAAGGAAAAACTCTAGTTTCTACCCTTCCTGCTTACCTCAATGCGCTAACAGGTAAAGGAGTCCACGTCGTCACCGTCAACGACTACCTAGCGAGGCGAGATGCGGAATGGATGGGACAAGTACACCGCTTTTTGGGGCTGAGTGTGGGGCTAATTCAGCAAGGAATGGGCCCATCGGAACGTAAAAAAAATTACGACTGCGATATTACTTATGTAACCAACAGCGAAGTAGGCTTTGACTACCTGCGCGACAACATGGCAACTTCTATTGTCGATGTCGTGCAGCGTCCTTTGCATTATTGCGTAATTGACGAAGTAGATTCAATTTTAATTGACGAAGCCCGGACACCCTTAATTATTTCCGGTCAGGTAGAACGCCCGACCGAAAAGTACGTGCAAGCCGCCCAAATAGCCGCAGCTTTAGTTAAAGGCGAAGACGACCATTACGAAGTAGATGAAAAAGCTCGAAATGTACTGCTAACGGACGAAGGATTCGCCGAAGCGGAAAGATTGCTCCAAGTTACAGACTTATTCGATCCTAACGATCCTTGGGCGCACTATATTTTTAATGCCTTAAAAGCTAAAGAATTATTTATCACCGATGTTAACTACATTGTCCGCAATGATGAAGTAGTAATTGTCGATGAATTTACCGGGCGCGTATTACCAGGAAGGCGCTGGAGTGATGGATTGCACCAAGCGATTGAAGCTAAAGAAGGGGTGGAAATTCAACCAGAAACTCAAACTTTAGCAACAATTACTTATCAAAATCTATTCTTGCTTTACGACAAATTAGCCGGAATGACCGGGACGGCAAAAACTGAGGAAGCAGAATTTGAAAAAATTTATAAGCTAGAAGTAACCATTGTTCCCACCAATAGACCCCGCAGCCGTCAAGATTTGTCGGATGTAGTATTTAAAAGTGAAGAAGGAAAATGGAATGCGATCGCTACTGAGTGCGCCGAAATGCACAATCTCGGTCGTCCGGTACTTGTAGGTACAACGAGCGTTGAAAAATCTGAATATCTCAGCACGTTATTAAATCAACTAGAAATCCCTTACAACCTGCTCAACGCTAGACCAGAAAACGTCGAGCGCGAGTCAGAAATTATCGCCCAAGCCGGACGCAAAGGCGCGCTGACCATTGCTACCAACATGGCGGGTAGAGGTACGGACATTATTTTGGGTGGAAACTCCGAATACATGGCGCGGTTGAAGTTACGCGAATACTTTATGCCTCGTATTGTGTTACCAGAAGATGAGGATATTTTTGCTGTAGCTACCGCTTCAGGATTACCCGCAAGTAGTAGTAATAGCGGTCAAGGCTTTGTCCCAGGCAAAAAAATCAAAACTTGGAAAGCATCGCCGCAAATATTCCCCACTCAGCTATCTCAAGAAACCGAGCAACTGCTCAAGCAAGCAGTGGAATTTGCCGTACAGCACTACGGAGAGCGGAGTATGCCCGAATTAGAGGCAGAGGATTTAGTTGCAGTCGCGGCAGAAAAAGCACCTACGGACGACCCCGTAATTCAACGCTTACGAGCCGCTTACAAGCAAGTTAAGCAAGAGTACGAACAGTTTACCGATACCGAACACCAAGAAGTAATTCAACTAGGTGGTTTGCACGTAATTGGGACTGAACGCCACGAATCGCGCCGGATAGATAATCAGTTGCGCGGACGGGCGGGAAGACAAGGCGACCCTGGTTCAACGCGCTTTTTCCTCAGCTTACAAGATAGCTTACTGCGGATTTTTGGGGGCGATCGCGTTGGTAAATTAATGGATATGTTCCGCGTTGAGGAAGATATGCCGATTGAGTCGGGAATGCTTACTCGCAGCTTAGAAGGCGCTCAGAAAAAGGTTGAAACTTACTACTACGACATCCGCAAACAGGTGTTTGAGTACGACGAAGTAATGAACAATCAACGTCGCGCTATTTATGCCGAACGTCGCCGGGTTTTGGAAGGACAAGACTTGAAAGAACAAGTAATCAAGTATGCGGAAAAAACAATGGATGACATTGTTGATTACTACATCAATCCCGATTTGCCTTCGGAAGATTGGGATTTAGCTACTTTGGTAAGTAAAGTTAAAGAGTTTGTCTACTTGCTGGAAGACTTAGAGCCAAATCAGATAGAAGACTTATCTATAACAGAAATCAAAACTTTCTTACACGAGCAAGTTAGGATTGCTTACGACATTAAAGAAGCCCAAGTTGACCAAATTCAGCCGGGATTAATGCGTCAAGCCGAGCGATTCTTTATCTTGCAGCAAATTGATACTCTGTGGCGCGAACACTTGCAACAAATGGATGCTTTGCGCGAATCTGTTGGTTTGCGCGGCTACGGTCAAAAAGACCCCTTAGTTGAATACAAGAGCGAGGGTTACGAACTGTTCTTAGATATGATGACCAATATTTACCGCAACGTCGTTTACTCGTTGTTCCAGTTCCAGCCACAGATGCAGCCTAGTGTAGAAACGTCTTCAGAGTTGGTGTAGAGACGATTCCCCCTTTTCGCAAGGGGGAAATAACAATTTAGCTACAAAAAAGCGATCGCATACATTCAATATATGCGATCGCTTTCTATAGTTTATTCATTTACCTTGGTGTTAAATGCCGTCTTGGTGATATACCCGGATTAATCACTGATGCCATTTCTTCGTGAGACAATTTAGAAACCGCCGCATCTAACTCCGACAGCGTGAATTGATACCCACGCGCATTCGCAATCTGCAAAAATGTCTCTGGGTCATCTGTAGCTTTAAGTTTTGCCTTTAATCCTTGGTCATGTTGTACAGACTTAAAAAATCGAGCAGCGTTTTCTTGTGTCATTGCAGTACAACTCCTGATTTATTTGCGATCGTTAATTTACTAGCTGGAAACTCCTAGAAACTCTCACACTCTAATATCAACCTAGTTACTCAAAAGCATAGCGTTTTCGGCTCTTAATTTCACCAAATCTTGACACAAATTAACTTATTTGTATGTTAAACAACTTGCAAATAATTAATTATGTGCTATCTGGTAGCACTAATCTATCTCTGTGACGATCTAAAGAGTCCGAAGAATTTTATAGTAGTAGTTGCTGCAAGCGGAAAACATTGTGAAAGCGATTACTTTATTAGGTTCTACTGGCTCTATTGGCACTCAGACATTGGATATTGTGGCGCAAAACCCCAATTTATTTGAGATTGTGGGTTTGGCTGCGGGACGAAATGTAGAATTGTTAGCGGCGCAAATTCGCCAGTTTCGCCCAAAAATAGTTGCTATTTGCGATGAGACAAAGTTAGCAGAATTAACTGAAGCGATCGCACTTCTTGACTATAAACCGATTATTCTCGCTGGGGAATCGGGCGTAGTAGAAGTTGCCCGTTATGGCGAAGCTCAAACTGTAGTTACAGGTATAGTTGGCTGTGCGGGGTTATTGCCAACTATTGCCGCAATTGAAGCGGGAAAAGATATCGCTTTAGCCAACAAAGAAACCTTAATTGCTGGTGCGCCTGTAGTTTTGCCTTTAGTAAAAAAATACGGTGTTAAACTATTACCCGCAGATTCCGAACATTCAGCCATATTTCAATGTCTGCAAGCCGTAAGAGAAGGTGGATTGCGGCGAATTATCCTTACAGCCTCTGGGGGTGCTTTTCGAGATTTGCCTGTAGAAAAGTTGGCTACCGTAAAAGTTGCCGATGCGCTGAAACATCCCAATTGGTCAATGGGAAAGAAAATAACCATTGATTCGGCTACATTGATGAATAAAGGGCTAGAAGTAATTGAAGCTCATTATCTGTTTGGTTTAGATTACGATCGCATTGAAATTGTTATCCATCCCCAAAGCATTATTCACTCTCTCATTGAGGTGCAAGATACCTCGGTTTTAGCTCAATTAGGTTGGGCAGATATGCGTTTACCCTTGCTTTACGCCTTATCCTACCCCGATCGCATTTATACCGACTGGGAACAGCTAGATTTAGTCAAAGCTGGTAATTTGACCTTTAAAGCCCCCGATCATCACAAATACCCCTGTATGCAACTAGCTTATGCCGCCGGACGCGCGGGGGGTTCCATGCCTGCGGTATTAAATGCCGCTAACGAGCAAGCTGTAGCCTTATTTTTAGAAGAAAAAATCGAATTTTTAGATATTCCTAGATGTATCGAACGGGTATGCGATCGTTTTTCTGTAGATAATCGCCCGAATCCTTCCTTAGATGATATTATCGCCGCCGACAACTGGGCAAGACAAGAAGTATTAACAGCAAGTCAAAACTTGAAACAAAGCATCAGTATTTAAACTTAGCCAGGATAAAGGAAACTAAACAAATCTGCTACCGACAATTGCCAGCTTGAAAGCACATCTAAAACAGGTAAAATTTCCTCTCCTTCTTTGACTTCTGGTGTTTGGTTTGGTTGAAATACTGTAACCGCCTCACCATCAGGATCGATAAACCAGCCTAGTTTTGTACCATGATTGAGACAGAAAGTAATTTTTCTGATAACGTGGCTAGGCGATTGGTCTGGGGAAAGAATTTCAATGATCCAATCTGGCGGAATTTCAAATTCGTTGGCAATCTGTCCATTCGGTTGTAGTAGAATATTTGACCATTTAAAAAATGCTATATCTGGAACTATTGCCGCACCGCCAAACGTGCAGAGTAATTCTATAAAGGAGTAACCTATTTTTAGGGGTTTAGCAATCTCATTAATTGCCGTAGTTAAGCTACCTCGTAGAATGCTATGTTCTCCTTGAGGCATAGGTTTTTGGTAAACTTGACCGTTGATGTATTCACTAGCTGGCTTGGTTTCTGGCAGTTGCAAAAATTCGTCTAGAGAAATCTTTGCAGTGGAATTAGTTAATACCATTTACGACTCCTATATTCTCTAAGAGACTCTCATTTTAACGCCAGCGAAACTGAACTTTTAAAGCGACTTCCCGTAAAGGCAAATTAACGAAACTATGCGATCGCGCTTCGCAAAACTTTCCCGGAAAATCTGGAAAATAATAGCTACGCTTTGTAGACTTATATACCAGTAAATATTTACCAATTGAATCTACAATTATTAAGCACTATGAATCGCCTTCAATCTAGCATCGCTATTATAGGAATTGTTGGTATTTTAAGCGGAAAACCTGCGGCGTTAAGCGCTCAACCTGCTCAATCGAGCGTTACTCAACTAAGTGAAAAAGAATACCTCGATCGCGGTATCCAAAAGTATGAACAAGGTGACTATAAAGGCGCGATCGCAGACTTTACGGAAGTAATTAAACTCAATCCCAATTCTGATGTAGCTTATGGCTATCGCGGTAATGCACGAGATGATAATGGAGATTCTACAAGTGCGATCGCCGACTACCAGCAAGCGCTAAAGATTAATCCCAAAAATTATAATACTTACTACAACTTGGGTGTAACCTACGAAAGGCTACAAGATTACAAAGCGGCGATCGCAAATTACACAAAAACTATTGAGTTAAACCCCAATTACGCCGAAGCATACGAAAATCGCGGTAATCTTGTTGACGATCAAGGCGATCCTCAAGCTGCTCTTGCTGACTACAAACAGGCTATAAGAATCAATCCTAATAATTTTAGCGTTTACTATAATCAGGGAATTACTTATCGTCGTCTTAAAAATTATAATGCTGCGATTTCTAGTTTTGATCGAGCAATCAAACTAAAACCTGACTATTTTTCCGCCTACAATGGTCGAGGTAATACTTATGCTAGTTTAGGCGATTGGCAAGCAGCACTAAAAGATTTTAATCGAGCTTTGCAAATCAACTCTAAAGCTGCGGATACTTACTTCAATCGAGGTCTTCTTTATGTCGAAACTCAAAACGATCAACTAGCAATCAAAGATTTTCAACAAGCTGCAAGTCTTTACAAACAAGAAAATCGGACGCAAGATTACCAAGATGCTTTAGACCAAATCCGAGAACTTCAGCAGGAATTATTGTAATGGTTAAATATTTCTCTACCTCCCACCACGAGGTAGAGAAATACCTTTAATTTTTTTAAATAATGACACGGCAAATGAATCAGTCATGCCTGCAATATAATCGGTAACTTGTAAGATTTTTGCGTAGATATCCGCTTGCTGTTGAAAATTTGGAATCAGCTTTTTGATCAAGTAGCTTTTTGACAAAGTTTCATCGCTAATTGCGGCAATAAATTCTTCTAGTAAACCGCCAATTACTTCATAACCTGCAACTTTTACTTCTACAACTTCGCAAGATTCGTAGACGTTTTTGCGCGTAATATCAATTATTTCTTTTAATTTTTCACCCGATGCTATTTCTGTAGTTAAGGGACTATCGCAACTTCCATCTAAAAACTTATCCTCGCAATCTAAAAATACTTGTTTAACTTCAGTAATTAATTTGTGAATTGCTTTAGCTCGTAAATACTTAATATTCTCTTTTTGATCCTCTACTATGTCTAGTTTTTCATCAACCAAGATGTCATGCAGCAATGTAATTGCATCTTGATAAGCGATATAGCCCATTTGAAAACCATCTTCTAAATCGACAATGTGGTAGCATATATCATCCGCCGCTTCAACCAAAAACGCCAGAGGATGTCTGCACCACCAAGCGGATTTTTGCAGACGGGGTATTAATCCTACTTCTTTGGCTACTTGAGCAAATAAATGTTTTTCAGATTGAAAAAAGCCATGCTTTTTAGTGCTTTTATTACTATCAATAGCGTTGTATTTCTTAAACAAGCTACTATTAATTCCTGCTTCCCTGGGATATTTAGTAAAAGTTGCCAACATTGCACAGGTAAACTGTACGCCTTTAAGTGCGGGTCTATTTTCTAATTTTGTTAAAGTTCTAAAACCTTGAGCATTACCTTCAAACTTTTTAAAATCTTCTAGTTGATTGGTAGATAATAAAGATAAGACCTTTTCAGCTTTAGCGCTTTTAAACCATTCTTGAATCGCATCTTCCCCCGCATGACCAAAAGGCGGATTGCCAATATCATGAGCTAAACAAGCCGCCGCGACTATATCGCCAAAATCTCTAGCTTGAAAATCTTGTAATTCTGTATAATGCCTTTTAATAATTTCGCTACCTACAAGCGTACCTAAAGTACGTCCTACACAAGAAGCTTCAAGGCTATGAGTTAATCTGCTGCGAATGTAGTCATTTTCAACTAAAGAAAATACTTGAGTTTTATCTTTAAGTCTTCTAAAGGACGAAGAAAAGATAATTTTATCAAAATCTTTTTCAAAAACCGTCCGTCCAGCATCGGGAATATTTGGTACAGCTTCTACCAAGCGGCTACTAGATAAAAGTTTATGCCATTGCATAGTTGAATCCATATTTTATACTCAATGGTTGGTAACTTGCAATCCCAGGGAGATCCCCCCAACCCCCCTTTTTAAGGGGGGAGAATATTAAAAAAAGGGTGAGAATATTTAATATTTTTCAAAGTGCAATTATTAGATATTCATCAA
>JAPJOW010000331.1 GCA_030826005.1 Aliterella sp. RAGGC_92 | reverse complement strand
CTACTAAATACTACTTAGGACTACTGATAGAGTACAAACACGCTTAGGAAGCAAAAATATGCGCCGAGTTATTATTTCTACTATTGGCACAAGCTTACTGACTAATCAAATCAATCGCGCGGATACTGATGAAACAACTTGGTATTCACAACTACGAGACACTGCCAATTTATCTAAAAAGTTGCTTGAGCAAAACTACCCAGAAGTATTAACTATTATTCAAACACTGGAAAGTAGAGCCTTAGATAGTCTTAGCCACAGTGAAGTTGGTAAAATTCGCACATCTAGTGCCGAACTAAATGGTATTTATGGTTTATACCAAGAACAGTTAAGTGTAGGCATTCAAGATATTCACTGGCTAATTGGTACAGATACCGCTCAAGGACAAGCCGCCGCCGCAATAGTAGAAAAATTCTTACTGATCCAATCTTTAAAAAATATCAATACTTATATAGTACCTGGACTAACGATGGCTAGTACCAGTTCTTTTTCTGATGGCATCGACAACTTGATTACGTGGATGCAAACTTATATTCCTGCTTATAAAGAAAGTACTTACAAAATTTATTTTAATTTGGTAGGCGGCTTTAAAGGCTTGCAAGGATACCTCAATACTATTGGGATGTTTTACGCCGACGAGATTATTTATATCTTTGAAGGCAAACAATCGGAATTAATTACAATTCCTCGATTGCCAGTTACGGTTGACCTAAAAGTAATTGAACCTTTTAAAGTGCAAATGGCGTTAATGGATGCAAAAGCTGAATTATCTGTTAATGATGTTAAAGGGATTACTGAAACTTTGATTTATATTTGCGAAAACGAAGTAACTTTATCTAACTGGGGCAAACTTATTTGGGGTGAGTGCAAGCAAGATTTTCTTGCTCAAGAATTGTTACAGTTTCCTCGATTAAAGTATCAAGATTCTTTTAAAGAGGATTACAAAGCAATTTCCCAAAAGCACGAACGGGTAAAGTTGCAAGAAACTTTAGCAAAAGTGTCTAGCTTATTAATAAAGTCAAATGGTATGACTAACAGCCTTCAAGATGGCGGATTGCAATATACGCGCTACAAAAATTCCGCTAAAATTGACCACTTTCGTGTTAATCAAAGTCAACGAATTAGTTGCGAACCCTTGGGCGGAGAGTTAGTGTTGCGATATTATGGCAGTCATGCTCATGTTGAGGGGAAAGAATTATAACGATCAAGTACGATCGCGCGTAAATTGGTTTTAAATGCGATCGCACTTAATGTCTGCATTACTTGTAGGAGATGAAGTCAAAGAAAACACAAAACTAAAACTTCCTTTGAGGCTTTTTAGAGGAGTTACTCATTGGTGTTGTAGCAATTGGATTTGTTCCCCACGTAAATATCAAATTTTCTTCTAATTTTTTGACAAAAGGCATCAGTCGATCGTTTTCGGACAGATGTTGCCAATCATTGCGATCGCCAGGAAATAATGTCACAATCTCTAAGTAGCGACCGCCTCCTATTGGTAGCATCCGATGCCATACAGAGCTAACAAATTTTGGTCTTGTATCGCCTTTGTTTTTACCTCCAATAGCCGGAGTTTCCTTAAAAATATTGTCATGAAACAAACTTACAGCGTGAGAGTGGGTAACTACTTGGCTGTAAACGGCAACTCGACTTGGATGCCAAGCTTCTCGCCAATTATGCGGTTTAGGAGGTTGTGTACCAATGCGATCGCTACAAACTTGATATAAATTGTTCAAGAAACTTGTTAAGTTTTGAGGTGTTTTTATGTCCAACCAATCATCGTTAGGACATTCCCAGTGACAGCCAATGTTTAAACCTTGTTTGAGCTTTGAATATTGTGGGTAAAACTTTTTATGAGAAACTCTACGCCAAGACTTACCAAATCCACCCATTACAAAAGCAAACTTAACTACTAATTCTATGAAGTTGCGATCGCTTGGTTGAGGAGCATTAATATGTAAAACTCCTTCTGTCTCGTAAGTGGGGGTGCTGGCTTTGATATCATAAGTTTCAACGTGAGATTGCCAAAAAATTTGCACAATACCAGGAGATGTTGAGCTACCAAACAACTTATTTTCTGATTTTTTTACAGCATCACTGTTATTCACACCACCTAAAAGCCTTCGTGTGTGTCCCCGCAAAGTCGCTTTGAACAAGTTAGGGCGAAACTCTGGTTCATCACTACGCAATAGCGGACTAACACCAACTGCCTTAAAAGGGAAACTTAAGGGATAACTTGGTAAGCTGGTAGAGCAATTGGGGAGATGTCCTCCTAATCCATAGCCTGTACTTGTCTTTCCTCCTATTCCTTGTTGCAATGCTTCTAGCAAAATTGTTTCTACTTCTTGCCATTTAACATTTGGATCGGTACTACTAAACTCAAAGATTAAGGTTGGCTGGTACAGGCTAATCATTGCTATTGCTTTTGGAGAACCTCTACCTTCAACTTGGCGTTCTTGTTGGGGGTGAATTACATCCACGATACGATAGCGAATTTTTTGCGGTTGTCCATGAACATTAATCTGTCTTGTTCCCGCCCAATCATTAATAGGATAAGCTCCATGAAAGCGCAGACTACCAGGAGTTAGATTTTGCTCGTCTCCGCAGTATGCTGATGCTTGATTGAGATCGCAAGCACGGCGAAACAAGCCTTTTATACTGCTCCCTGAAATTAACGGAATACCTTTTTTACCTAGTACAGGACGCAGGATACTATCTTGACCGCAGTTGCTTGATAATCGGAAGGGAAACTCAATTTTGATGCGATAAATTTTCCCATCAAAACCAATCTGAGGTTCTTTGTGTTGATAGGAGGGTTGTCCATTTTGTTGTCGCGGATTAACCCACTCATGTTGCCATTGCTCTAAATCTTCATTTCTACCTGCGTTCTGTAAACTGCAACGTCCCTGCACTTGGGCGCGATACATCATAGGTATTTGTTCTATATTCGTCTCATTTAGAGACTGATTTGACTTTATACCTTGTGAGTTTTTAGTTTCAAGTTTTACACCCAAATGCTTTGCAGCGATGTCAAGTCCTCTAATCATCACAATACCTCTAGAGTTTAAGCGTTCTAATTTCAATAGATTTCAATCGTCAGAAGTCTTTAGTTTGTATCTTTGAGTCCACCAAACTAGAGCGTCGCATAACTGAGTTAAGACCATCAACGCTACCCGTTGTTGTTCCAGTGGCATTAACCAAATTTTTTCTACTATTGCCCGAATTTTTTTTGTATCTTCTTGGCTTGAACTTATGTTTTCATTAGGTAGCACAATATCTGCTGTTTTTAAAACGTCGGCTAAAGTAATCCATACGTCCTGCCAGTAT
>JAPJOW010000067.1 GCA_030826005.1 Aliterella sp. RAGGC_92 | reverse complement strand
CTTGGCGTTCATGGAATCTCTTACCATTTACGGTCTAGTTATTGCTCTAGTATTGTTGTTTGCTAATCCTTTCGCTTCCTAAAAGCTGTTGGATTTAGAGACGTGGAAATCGCGTCTCTAGCCAAAAGCAAGTTAGTTAAGGTAATTACCCCTCTCAAAGACGAGGGTTATTGAATTTATCAAAGGAAAACAATGTTTGATTTTGACGCTACTTTGCCCTTAATGGCATTGCAGTTTCTCCTTTTGGCAGCTTTATTGAACGTAATTTTCTACAAGCCACTCACTAAAGTATTAGACGATCGGACTAATTATATTCGTACCAACAAAACGGATGCCCGCGATCGCCTAGCTAAAGCCGAACAATTGGCAACTCAATACAAGCAGCAGTTAAACGAAGCCCGCAAACAAGCGCAATCAGTAATTACTACTGCCCAAGGCGAAGCTCAAACCATTGCTAGTCAAAAAATTGCCGAAGCTCAAAAAGAAGCTCAAATTCAAAGAGAACAAGCGCAACAAGAAATAGACCAGCAAAAGCAGGAAGCAATGCGCTCTCTTGAGCAACAAGTAGATGCTTTAAGTCGGCAAATTATAGACAAACTGCTAGAGCCAGCTAGATAAAGCAATTGCCACACCTTAACAACCAAATTCATTTAATTTAGCAATCGAGCAGGCAGTTGTAGATGAATATAATCGGAAATTATTTACTCACCGCCGCCGCCGAAGCAGGTGCAGCCCACGCGGAAGCTGAGGGCGGTTTTGGTCTAAACCTTGACATTTTTGAAACAAATATCATCAATCTGACAATTTTGATTGGGGTATTGTTTTACTTTGGTAAGGGTTTATTAACCAATATTTTGACCGAGCGCAAAGCTGGAATTGCCACCGAAATTCAAGCGGCGGAAAAAAGTGCCAAAGAAGCCGCTTCAGCCTTGTCTGAAGCCCAACAAAAGTTAACTCAAGCCCAATCTGAGGCGCAAAGAATCCGCAAAACTGCCGAAGAAAATGCCCAAGCTGCTAAAGAAGCAATTTTAGCTCAAGCATTGAAAGATGTAGAGCAGATGAAACAAACGGCAGCCAATGACTTGAACGCAGAAACAGCAAGAGCGATCGCAGACCTTCGTCAGCAAGTAGTCGCCAAAGCTTTGCAAAAAGTAGAATCTCAATTGCGTCAGCAAGTAGATGGCAACGCCGAGCAAAAACTATTAGACCGTAGCATAACGCTATTAGGGAGTGAAGCCTAATGAAAGGAAGTGGCGGTATAGATTCGGAAGTAGTAATGCCTTACGCTCAGGCGCTCATGTCTTCGGCAAAATCGCAAAATATCACCGAAGAAATTGGCACTGATGTCCGCTCTTTGCTCAGTTTGTTGCAATCTTCCGACCAGTTGCAGAACTTTGTAGCTAATCCATTTGTCAAAGAGCAAGACAAAAAGCGCGTACTAGAGCAAGTAATTGGCGAAAGCGTCCATCCCTATTTGCGTAACTTTTTGCGAATCCTGGTAGATCGGCGACGGATATTATTGCTGGAAGGAATTTGTCAGCAGTATTTAAACCTTTTGCGCCAGCTAAATCAAACAGTTTTAGCGGAAGTAACTTCTACGGTAGAACTGAGCGAAGAACAGCAGCAATCGATTAAAGATAAAGTTAAAGCAATGACTAGCGCCCGTGAAGTGGAACTAGACATGAAACTAGACTCGGAATTAATTGCCGGAGCGATCGTCAAAGTCGGCTCTCAGGTAATTGATGCTAGTCTTCGAGGTCAGTTGCGCCGCCTGTCTTTAAGCTTAACTAGCGGTAGTTAAAGAAGGCAATTTTTAGCAGTCAAACAATCCTAAATCACCAAAGATAAACATGGCTATTAGTATTAGACCCGACGAAATTAGCAGCATTATCCAGCAGCAAATCGAGCAGTACGACCAAAACGTTAAAGTTGATAACGTTGGTACAGTATTGCAAGTAGGAGACGGGATCGCCCGGATCTATGGTTTAGAAAAAGCAATGGCTGGAGAATTGCTTGAATTTGAAGACGGCTCAATCGGTATCGCCTTAAACCTAGAAGAAGACAACGTAGGCGCGGTATTGATGAGTGAAGGGCGCGACATTCAAGAAGGAAGCTCGGTTAGAGCTACAGGAAAAATTGCTCAAGTTCCTGTCGGCGATGCGATGATTGGTAGAGTTGTAGATGCTCTAGCCCGTCCCATTGATGGTAAAGGCGATATCCAGACAACAGAAAGCCGTTTAATTGAATCTGGCGCACCCGGAATTATTGAGCGTCGTTCGGTATACGAACCAATGCAAACGGGGATCACAGCTATTGATGCGATGATTCCTGTAGGACGCGGACAGCGAGAATTGATTATTGGCGATCGCCAAACTGGTAAAACATCAATTGCTGTTGATACAATCATTAACCAAAAAGGCGAAGATGTAGTTTGCGTTTATGTGGCGATCGGACAAAAAGCTTCTACGGTAGCTAATATCGTTAACGTATTGCAAGAAAAAGGCGCGATGGAATACACCATCGTAGTTACAGCTAATGCTAACGATCCCGCAACTTTGCAATACTTAGCTCCTTATACAGGCGCAAGTTTGGCGGAATACTTCATGTATAAGGGCAAAGCAACCTTAATTATTTACGACGATCTTTCCAAGCAAGCCCAAGCTTATCGTCAAATGTCGCTATTATTGCGTCGTCCACCAGGACGGGAAGCTTACCCAGGAGACGTATTTTATCTCCACTCTCGTTTGCTAGAGCGTGCCGCAAAATTGAGTAACGAACTTGGCGAAGGTAGCATGACAGCGTTACCAATTATCGAAACTCAAGCTGGAGACGTATCGGCTTACATTCCTACCAACGTAATTTCAATTACGGACGGACAAATCTTCTTATCATCTAACTTGTTTAACTCTGGCTTGCGTCCGGCGGTTAACCCTGGTATTTCCGTATCAAGGGTAGGTTCGGCGGCTCAAACTAAAGCAATGAAGCAAGTAGCGGGTAAAATTAAGCTAGAACTTGCTCAGTACGACGATTTGGCGGCATTTGCTCAGTTTGCTTCCGACTTAGACCAAGCAACCCAAAATCAGCTATCACGGGGTAAGCGCTTGCAGGAATTGCTCAAGCAGCCTCAATACTCGCCCCTATCGGTGGGCGATCAAGTAGCAATTCTATACGCGGGAATTAATGGCTATTTAGATGACATCCCTGTAGAAAAAGTATCTGCTTACACTCAATCATTGCGGGAATATCTCAAGAGCAGCAAAACTCAGTACGGAGAATTGCTCCGCAGCGAGAAAAAGCTAGGCGATGAAGCCGAAAAGCTTCTCAAAGAAGCCCTCAACGAGTCCAAGCAAACCTTCATGGCATCGGTATAAAGCTGTTAGTAAGTTAGCGCTTAGAATAGCTAATCGCTAACTTGCTATTAGAGGTAATTAAAAATATGGCTAATCTCAAAGCAATTCGCGATCGCATTAATTCCGTCAAAAACACCAAAAAAATCACCGAAGCCATGCGCCTAGTAGCAGCAGCTAAGGTGCGGAGAGCGCAACAACAAGTAATTGCAACTCGTCCCTTTGCCGATCGCTTGGCTCAAGTATTATTTGGTTTACAAACTCGTTTAAGGTTTGAAGAAGCAGATTTACCCCTTTTAAAGCAGCGTCCTGTAGAAACTGTAGGCTTATTAGTTATTTCCGGCGATCGCGGTTTATGTGGCGGCTACAATAGCAATATTATCCGCAGAGCAGAAAATCGCGCTAAGGAACTCAAAGCCGAAGGACGGAACTACAAGTTTATCCTCGTTGGTCGTAAAGCTTCTCAATACTTCCAACGCCGCAGCCAGCCTATTGAAGGTAATTATACAGGTTTAGAGCAAATTCCCACTGCCGCCGAAGCGTCGAATATTGCCGATCAACTCCTGTCGCTGTTTTTATCGGAGGGAGTAGACAGAATTGAATTGGTTTACACCAAATTCGTCTCGTTGATTAGCTCTCGCCCAGTGGTTCAAACTTTGCTACCTCTAGATCCCCAAGGATTAGAAGCGGCGGATGATGAAATTTTTAGATTGACAACTCGCGGCGGTGAGTTTGAAGTCGAAAGACAAAGAGTTACTACCGAAGCGCGTCCATTTCCCCGCGATATGTTATTCGAGCAAGATCCGGTACAAATTCTCGATGCTTTGTTGCCGTTGTACTTAAATAACCAACTACTAAGAGCATTGCAAGAATCCGCCGCCAGCGAATTAGCCGCCCGGATGACCGCAATGAACAGCGCCAGCGACAACGCCAAAGAACTAATTGGCACTCTATCGTTGACTTACAACAAAGCTCGTCAAGCAGCAATTACTCAAGAAATTCTAGAAGTTGTTGGTGGTGCGGAAGCATTAACTTAAACAGCATATTAAGTAAAACTTGTCAAGGGCGCTAGAACATTCTGGCGCTTTTTGTTTACTCAATTAGGCAAAAAATAATAAAAATACTGTACAAATGGTGAGTTAAAAATAAATTCACGCTATAAATCTATTGATTTTTGGGTCTAAGGAGTTATTAAGTTAGAGTCACAATGTTCACGTTTAGCAATCAACTGGCTACCAGTGTTCTAACATCAATCCATCCACATAATTAAAGTCACTGTCATCTGTAATCAATATCCAATCGTGTTCTATGCACTGAGCGGCGATCCATATATCATTCATGGGAATTGGTCGCCCCTTACGCTTTAATGCTAAACGGGTGTGAGCGTAGGTTGTTGCTGTTTGTCTCCCTAATGGGATAGCAACGCAAGCTGATATAAATTCCAGATATCGAGGCAAATTTTGTAACGGACGTGTAGAGTTTTCTGCGCCAAATAGCAACTCTCCGACAGTAACCATTGGCAAAACTATTTCTGGTAATGTCAACACTCTCTGAGTAATCCCTGTGTCACCATTTAAGAAACGAACCGCAACCGAAGTATCGAGTGCAATCTCACCACTCCTTCAAATCTACCTGGCGACATTCTTTGGCGATCGCCTGTTGTAATTCTTCCGCCTCTGAGTCACTTAAAATTCCTGCAAACTTTGCCAGAGGATGACTTTTGCGTGTAGCTTTAATCCGATGTAAAAAATCCAGCATTGTTTGTACTAGCTCATCGGGAGCTTGTTCGAGTTCATGAATCAATTGCTCTCGATTTGTCATACCTTTAAGGTTCTATAGCAGAGTTAAATTAGCACTTATTTAGTATATCCAAACGTTGAATTTGCTTGCTGAGACTGAGAACAAACAGATCGCCTCTAAATCTATCATTGCCAAATACTGTTTCATTGTCATTAATAAATAACATTTTTCTGGAAGGGCGATCGCATTCCACCAATTAATAGCTCTACTAATAAGGAAACGCGCGATCGCCCTTCAAACGCATTGACAGTGGCGATAGAACTTCAAGTACCCTAACCTATTAAAAACTTCAGTTTGTCCAATATCTGACTTGACACAGACTTAGTAGAATTTATAAAATTTGCTAACAATCTTAAATGCCGCTTGCATCCAATAATTTATTAGCTCGTGTTTTTAGGAAAAGGACGCTTTTGCACTATTTCAAAGTGATGTTTGCGACACATTACGCTGTTTTTTATCCGTTTATGTGTACAAGATTCATATCTACAAAGCTCTGTTTCAATTTCTTCTCCAAGAAAACTCAAAAACTGCTTATCTTCCAATAATTGCAATCCTTCTTCGGTAATCGGTTTTAACCAATCTTCGCTTTGAGACTTCGCCCAACTTAAAAAAGCTTTTAAAATTTCCTCTAGCTGAGTTTCATCACCAACACCAATAAATTTATTATCTTCAACGCGACAATAAATCCACTGTTTTTTGGAAAGCTCCCTGCGAAATGCTTGATAATGTTTGCCGTCAAGAGTTGTTTCTTCAAGGTCAATTTTTACTAACCACCCTGGATTATCAAGCGTCTCAATTACAACTCCAAAGCAATGTTCCCAACCACCGTTGCAATTTGCGGTGTACCATTTTTGTAGATCGCCAAGAACGCTCATTTCCAATCTAAAAGAAGCCTACTAACTGTAGATTATATAGAAACTTTCTTGACAGCACTTTTAAAACAGGTGATATATGGCAATACTTGAATATATTATGTGAAATTTTAGAATAAACGCGATCGCACTCCACAAATGTCAATTTTCCAATAACGAACTATAATAAAAGAACACGGGGCTTTAAAGGTTTCGACAGGTTGGCGAAAGCTACTCTGTGATGCAGGTCGAGAGCGAGTCTCCTCTCGTAAATCAAAGACTCAAAAAAAAGTAAATGCGAACAACATCGTTCCTTTCGCTCGTAAAGCAGTAGCCGTAGCCTAAAAACTCTCGACTAATTGTGAGCGTCTATAGTTTGACTCCGTTAAGGACTATAGACCAACCCCCAACGGATGCTCTAGCAAATGTTCTCTGGGTGGTTTGCTAGATAAGACTTAACCAGTGCATCCCACTGTCCGGGATAAGGGACAGTTCCCGCCTTGAGGATTAGATAGGATAAGCCTGTGAATGAACGGGGAGTCAATACCCAATTTGGACACGGGTTCAATTCCCGTAAGCTCCATAAATCTAAAAATCCATTTAGCAAAATGCTAGATGGATTTTTTGTTCAACCAGTTACCTCGATTAAACTAGGTTTAGTTGAGATAATAAGGATAAAAAATGACACCTGGAAAACCTACTATTTTAGTTACAGGGGGAGCGGGATATATTGGCTCTCATGCTGTACTGGCGCTAATGAAAGCGGGTTATGAAGTAATTATTCTCGATAACTTGGTTTACGGACATCGAGACTTGGTAGAGAATGTACTCAAAGTAGAGTTAATTGTTGGTGATATAAGTGATCGCTCTTTACTAGACAATTTATTTGCCAGTCGTAATATTAGCGCCGTCATGCACTTTTCCGCCTACGCCTATGTAGGCGAATCTGTTACCGATCCAGCTAAATACTACCGCAATAATGTAATTGGCACGATAACTTTGTTAGAAGCAATGATCGCTGCTTCAATTAAACAATTTGTCTTTTCTTCTACTTGCGCTACTTACGGCGTACCTCATTCTGTCCCCATCGCTGAAGATCATCCCCAAAATCCCATCAATCCCTACGGCGCTACTAAATTGATGGTAGAGCGAATTTTGCAAGATTTTGATGTAGCCTACGGTCTAAAATCAGTTTGTTTTCGTTACTTTAACGCTGCCGGAGCAGACCCTACAGGCTTATTAGGAGAAGATCATCAACCCGAAACTCATCTTCTACCGTTGGTCTTAATGGCGGCTTTGGGTAAACGCGATTCAGTATCGATTTTTGGCACAGACTATCCTACCCCTGACGGCACTTGTATCCGGGATTACATCCACGTTACAGACTTAGCGGATGCTCATATTTTAGGCTTGGAATACTTGTTAAAGGGTGGAAATACTACCGTATTTAATTTAGGTAACGGTCAGGGATTTTCCGTTAAAGAAGCTATTGACACCGCGCGAGAAGTTACAGGACGAGAAATTAATGTAGTGATGAGCGATCGCCGTCCTGGAGATCCACCAATTCTTGTTGGTAGCAGCGATAAAGCTCGAAATATTTTAGGCTGGAAACCTAAGTACCCAGCCTTAAAAGAAATATTGACTCATGCTTGGAAGTGGCATCAACAACGGCATAATTAGTAAATCTCGAAGTGTAAGGATATCTGTTAGCGTTACCTTTATCTCAGTATGACTCGATAGTAAGTGCGAAAAATGAAGGTTATGAGGTATTTGGCAATTCTTGTTAGTTAATAAACTTCAAACTAGATAATAGCTACATCACAGCTATTATCTAGAAGGCAATTTTGTAAGAACTAACTGTTGAGTTCCTCTACCTTCATCTTCCAGCCCGGCTGGTTACACAAACTATAATGCGGCTTAAAATGCGCCTACTCTACCAACTAAAACGTAGATAGTCTTCAAGATTACAAATATGTCATACAGTGGATGCCACTGACTTTGATAGCGCAAATCTAGGTTAACGATTTCTTCAAAATCTTTGATACTAGAGCGACCGTTTACCTGCCATTCACCAGTTAAGCCTGGTTTGACTTTCAAACGCTTCCAGTGGCGATCGTTATATAAGGCAACTTCATCACCCGTAGGCGGGCGAGTACCTACCAAACTCATTTCGCCGACTAAGACGTTCCAAAATTGGGGCAGTTCGTCTAGGCTTGTACTGCGGAGGATACGACCTACTCGCGTAACTCGCGGATCTTTTTTGTTTTTGAAGATTAAACCGGATGCTTCGTTTTGTACCTGGTCTTTTAACTCGTCAGCATTTACGACCATAGAGCGGAACTTGCGAATGCGGAAAGTGCGCCCTTGAAGTCCGTAGCGCTCTTGACTATACATTACTGGACCAGGGCTATCTAGCTTGATTGCGATCGCCACTGGCACGTATACTAACGCTAGGATTAACATCCCAACCAAACTGCCGATAATGTCCAAAAATCGTTTAAAAACTGATGTTGCTGAACGGTGTGCAGAGATTTGCTGTTCCGCCGATTTGGATAATGTCGCGTTGAATGCGGTGGGGAACGGTGCTTGATACATTGTCATAACTGACCTGCAATATAAGGAACCGTAGAATTACGTAAGGTTACTCTGAATATAGACTTTCACTGGAGGAGAGGATAGTGTTTTTACCTAACCTTGCAGAATCTTCATTAAGACTACTGGGATTTTCCGGTTTTGTAAAGTTTATGTAAAGAGATTTCTTCAGGACATATACGTAAGTAGCCTAGACTACTAAAATTTCTAGTTGAATACATTGATGTACGGAAAATTGCGAACTTTAAATTGTTAGAGCTTAGTAAGCCTAGGTTGGGTTAAAAATAGCTTTACACTAGCAACACAGACTGCTCCTGAATGTGAATAATTAGCTAACATCCTAAACTATATATTCAGTAATTGTGGTGTTCCAGTTTACTATTGCCCCTAGCAATGACTAGAGGCTAAATTATGAATTTACCTAATTGGATTACATTGTCTCGGCTACTTGCTCTGCCAATTTTACTTTATTGTTTGGCATCGCCGACGGCTGAAACTCGCACTTTTAGCATGATAATTTTTTTGATTGCGGCAGCAACAGATTGGCTAGATGGGTACTTAGCACGCAAGCTCGATCAAGTGACTGAACTAGGTAAATTTCTCGATCCGTTAGTAGATAAGTTGCTGGTACTTACTCCGTTGTTAGCATTAATTCAATTAGGAGAAGTTCCCGCGTGGGGAGTATTTCTCATTTTGGCGCGAGAATTGAGCATTGCTGGGTGGCGCATTACTCCAGGCTTAACCGGAGCAAGCGCTGTTGTGGGCGCAAATATTTGGGGTAAATTCAAAACAATTAGTCAAATAGTCGCGATCGCCCTTTTAATTGCTCCACTACCAGAAAACTGGATAATTATTGCTAAAGTTACATTTTGGATTTCTGTACTTATGACCTTGATTTCTGGAGCAATTTATGTATTGCCGCCCAGAAATAAGTTAAAAGAGGCAAATTAATCGGGAATTATTTTTTAGGGCGCGAGCATCTTACGCCCCAATTAAGTTACTAACCTAATATTTGCTTATCTATAGAAAAATCAACGTCTAGCCGATCTTTACCCGTAGCTAAATAATCATTGTCAAAGGAATCTTTTAATCCAGAAATTAGATCGTATTTGGGTTGCCAACCTAGCTCATTGACGGCTTTACTAATCCCAGCGAAAAAATGCTGAGTGCGGAAAGGAAAAGCCTTGCGTTTGCCAAAATCAAATTTTTTCGGGTCGTAGTGGACAATTTGGACATTTTCCGGCGATTTGCCCATAGCAACAGCGCAAGCACGCGCTAAGTTATCAAAAGTAACGTAGCGATCGCCCGATACATTGTAAATTTGCCCAATCGCGCGATCGCAGCCTAAAACCTGTACCATAGCAGAGGCTAAATCCTGTACGTGACCGAGTTGGGTAATATGTAAACCATTACCAGGAATAGGAATTGGGCGATCGCGCGCGAGGCGGTCAAAAAACCAACTTTCTAGTTGATTGTAATTTTGCGGCCCGTAAATATAAGTAGGACGAATCGAAGTAAAAGGAATGCCTAGCTTGCTTAAATAAGCCTCGGTTTCATGCTTTCCTTTGTGACGACTTTTTGGATCTACCTCATCTCCTTCCACGTGGGGAAGTTCCATTGCTGGTAAATAAACCCCCGCCGAACTCATGTAAATAAAATGTTTAACTTCTTTATGGGCAAATAATTCCGCTAGAGGCTGAGTATCTGATAACTCTCGTCCATTGTTGTCAAAAATAGCATCAAAATGCTGGGAAGAAAGCTTTTGAGTCAGTTCCTCAGCAATAGTGCGATCGCCAACAATTTGTTCAATGCCGGAAACCGGAGTGGGATGATTGCCGCGATTAAATAATACTACCTCATGCCCTTGAGCAACTAAAAGCTTAGTTAGGTACACACCAATAAACCGAGTACCGCCGATAATTAAAATTCGCATATCCAAATTAAAATTCTAAATGCCTTGTATCGAGGGTATCAGCAATCGTGCGACTTCATCTGTAAAACCCGTTGAATTAACTAAGCCCCCAACCCTTAATGCCTTGTGAAATACGCCCTTGTCCACGAATGGTTAACTCCTAAAGCTACTGGTGGTTCGGAACTTGTAGTTAAAGCTATTCTCGAATGCCTTGAATCGCCTGACTTATATGCCCTAATTGATTTTGAATCAACTAACCCCCAAAGTTATTTATTTGGACGTGCGATCGGTACAACGTTTCTCCAACATTTTCCTCTGAGCAAAAACGGAGTTCAAAAATACTTACCATTATTGCCTTTCGCCATCGAACAGTTAGATTTACGCAGTTATGACATTATTCTTTCCTCCGCCCACACCGTCGCTAAAGGAGTCTTAACTAGCCCTACTCAAATGCACGTTTGCTACTGTCATACTCCCATGCGTTTCGCTTGGGAATTGACCTTTGATTACCTCCGTAACAGTCAAATGGGACGAGGTTTACCAGGAATTTTTACTAGATATTTGCTACATCAACTGCGTCAATGGGATGCAATCACCGCTAACCGGGTAGACTACTTCATTGCCAACTCCCAAAACACCGCACGGCGAATTTGGCGCTGCTACCGTCGTCCTGCTACTGTAATTTACCCCCCAGTAGATATAAAGCGTTTTCCCTTTTTGGCAGCAAAACAAGATTTTTATGTCACGGTTTCTCGATTAGTCAGTTATAAGCAAGTAGCTTTAATCGTCCAAGCTTTTAATCAGTTACAGCGCCCGTTAGTTGTGATTGGTGAAGGCGCAGAACTTAACACAATTCGGAAATTAGCACAGCCAAACATCCAAATATTAGGAGCGCAGCCAAACGCAGTCGTAGAACAGTATTTATCTCAAGCAAAAGCATTTGTCTATGCAGCTTACGAAGACTTCGGGATCGCTGTAGTTGAAGCCCAAGCTTGCGGTACGCCAGTAATTGCTTATGGTGCTGGCGGCGCGCTAGAAACGGTTGTAGATATTCACCAGCACCCGAAAAATGCTACGGGTTTATTTTTTGAGGCGCAAACAGTAAAAGCGCTAGTAGAAGCTGTTGAGAAATTTGAACAGTGCGCTAAAAAGTTTCATCCAGAGATAATTTATGCCCATGCCAGTCAGTTTGCGCCTACAATCTTTCAAAAGCGTTATTTAGATTTTGTTGAAAATTCTTGGCAGCAATTTAGTTTGGGGAGGTAATAGCAACGGCAGGTCTACAAATTAGATAAAGCAAAAAGTTGCTCTTATGCGTCTATACCAATCGTTTGCAGTTAGAGGAGAAGGTACAAAAAGTAAGTCTTAAAATCCAAAATATTTTTTACTTTTTTGGTAATAAATAGAATTTTTAAGTTAAGTACGATGATTTAGACCAAATTCGCTTTATTTATGGTCATCTGGCTTTAAGATCGGGACTATGTGTGGTGTGGATTGTGTTAAGGAGTATGATGACTGCCCATTCACTCCTCTTTGGTAAGCGATTAAGGGCGTTCGTAAAAGGCGATCGCACTTCAGTTCAACAGGGTGGCAAGTCGAACTTTAAAGCCACTTCTATAGTCCGCGTTGCTACTAGCGGGGTGGAATCACAGACTGGATTGCTGCCTTCAGCACGGAGATTACTTAAAAATCTTTACCTGTTGTTGCGCTTAAACAAAGAGTTTACTAAGCGATTATTTGATATTGTATTTTCGCTTTTGGTGTTGACTGTATTTTCTCCATTGTACTTATTGCTGATTTCATTAATTGCGATAAGTTCAAAAGGGCCAGTTTTTTATCTGCAAAAAAGAGTTGGTAAAAATTATCAACTTTTTACTTGTATCAAGTTTAGAACTATGGTTGACAATGCCGATGAATTGCTAGTAGATTTAATGGATTCTCCAGTCTTTCGCCAAGAGTTTGAAAATAACTTTAAGTTGAAACAAGACCCGCGAATTACTAAAATTGGCAGGTTTTTACGGTTAACTAGCCTTGATGAATTTCCGCAATTTTGGAATGTATTAAAAGGAGACATGAGTGTAGTAGGTCCGCGCCCTTTGGTAGTAGAAGAACTACCGAAATACGGTGGTTTTATCGAGCAAGTTTTGACTATAAAACCTGGTATTACAGGATTATGGCAAGTATCAGGACGCAACGATATTCCCTATACTCGTCGCATTCAAATTGACCTTTACTATGCTAAAAATCATAGTTTTTGGTTAGATATATGGATAATTATCAAAACAATTGGAGTTGTAATTGTCCCGAAAAATAATGGTGCTTACTAAAGCAATATTATTACTACAGAGGTTCGAGGCTTTAGAATTTAGCTCGAACCTTAACTTTTTCCTAGTCAAAAATAATTTCCTAATAAAATGTATTAATTTTACGCTCAACAATAGTTGAACAACACTTTTTTGGTATCAAGCCGAATAAAAGATTGTACTTAAACTTAAAAATTACCTTTTGCGGGTAACAAGTACAAATTATTAGATTCGAGCTAATAGTTAAAATATTCAACCCTAAGTGTTGGAAAAATTATTATCATCTGCTAATTTGTATCAGATAAGTATTTGTTTAGGAACTACCCAAAAGGAAGAACTGTTATGAGTAAAGGCAAGCGAGCATTGATTACGGGCATTACAGGACAAGATGGTTCTTATCTAGGGGAGCTTTTACTAGAAAAAGGTTACGAAGTACACGGAATTATTCGCCGCACTTCAACATTTAATACCGATCGCATCGATCATATGTACGAAGATCCTCATAAAGAAGGCGCGAGGTTATTTTTACACTACGGTGACTTAACAGACGGTACAACCTTAAGAAGAATTTTAGAAGAAGTCAAACCAACAGAAATTTATAATTTAGGCGCTCAGTCTCACGTCCGCGTTAGCTTTGATTCCCCAGAATATACCGTAGACGCTGTAGGCATGGGAACGCTGCGTTTGTTAGAAGCAATTAGAGATTATCAACAGCGTACTGGAATCGAAGTCCGGTTTTATCAAGCAGGTTCTTCGGAAATGTATGGTTTAGTTCAGGAAGTACCGCAAAAAGAAACCACACCTTTTTATCCGCGCAGTCCTTACGCTTGTGCTAAAGTTTACGCCCACTGGCAAACAATCAACTACCGAGAATCTTACGATTTATTTGCTTGTAATGGCATTTTATTTAATCACGAATCTCCCCGTAGAGGCGAGACTTTTGTCACGCGCAAAATTACTAGAGCGATCGCCCGAATTGTAACTGGAAAGCAGAAAAAAACCTATCTAGGCAACCTCGATGCTAAACGAGATTGGGGTTACGCCAAAGACTATGTTAAAGCCATGTGGTTGATGTTACAGCAAGATAAGCCCGATGACTATGTAATTGCTACGGGAGAAACCCATAGCGTCCAAGAATTTCTCGATCTAGCTTTTGGTTGCGTCAATCTTGATTGGCACGATTATGTAGAATTTGACGAGCGCTACTTGCGTCCGGCGGAAGTAGAATTATTAATTGGCGATCCCACTAAAGCCCAGCAAAAATTAGGCTGGCAGCCTACGGTTACTTTTAAAGAGCTAGTAGCCATTATGGTAGAAGCAGATTTAAAAGCCTTGGGTCACGTTTCAACTAACGGTAACGGCAATCAACCGGCTATAGATATAGCAACAATTCGGCAACAGATTGGCAACCAATTCTAATATTACAAAAGCAATAAAATCATGACCGTTTTAGATTTAAAAGACAAACGGATTCTTGTAACTGGTGGGGCGGGCTTTCTGGGTCGCCAAGTAGTTGCTCAACTAGGCGTTGCGGGAGCAGACACTAATAAAATTACGATCGCCAGATCCCGCGATCGCGATTTAAGAATTTTAGACAACTGCCAGCGTGTCGTCGAACATCAAGACATTGTTATTCACTTAGCGGCTCACGTAGGCGGTATTGGTCTAAATCAAGTCAAGCCTGGCGAATTATTTTATGACAACTTAATGATGGGCGCACAACTAATCCACTGTGCTTATCAAGCAGGAATTGAAAAGTTTGTTTGTGTAGGCACAATTTGCGCTTATCCCAAATTTACTCCTGTGCCTTTTTCTGAAGACGATCTTTGGAATGGCTATCCAGAAGAAACTAATGCTCCTTATGGAGTTGCTAAAAAAGCTCTTTTAGTCCAACTCCAAGCTTACCGTCAGCAATATAACTTTAATGGCATTTATTTGTTGCCTGTAAATTTATACGGCCCTGAAGATAATTTTAATCCTGATAGTTCTCATGTAATTCCAGCTTTAATTCGTAAAGTCCACGAAGCCCAGCAACGGGGAGATAAACAGCTTCCTGTCTGGGGTGATGGCAGCCCTACGCGCGAATTTCTCTACTCGCAAGATGCGGCACGGGGAATTGTCATGGCAACGGTTGCTTACAATGAAGCAGAACCTGTTAATTTGGGAACGGGTTATGAAATTTCTATTCGCGACCTAATTAGCTTAATTTGCGAACTAATGGAGTTTGACGGTGAAATTGTCTACCAAACAGATAAGCCTAACGGTCAACCCCGACGCTGTTTGGATACAACTAGAGCAAAGCAAGCTTTTGACTTTACTGCCCAAGTAGATTTTAAACAAGGGCTAAATAATACGATCGCTTGGTATCGCGAACACGCAACTTAAAACTTACTGTGGGAACGCGCCTATCTAAACGCGTTCCTACCAATTACGGGCAATTTACTATTACTACTTTCCCAACTAAAACTCAATTAAGACGACGGCTTTTACAGCAGCGTCAATTATTGACCCCAGCACAATGGCAAGAAAAAAGTATGCAAATTTGCCATTTATTAAGTGCTTCGCCACTTTTTAGTAACGCTAAAACTATAGTTGCTTATTTTAGTTTCCGCAACGAACCAGATTTAAGTTATTTGTTTTCTTTGGAGCGCACTTGGGGATTTTCTCGTTGTGTAAATAAATCTTTAACTTGGCATAGTTGGTCGCTAAATCAACCTTTGCAAACTAATTCTTATGGCATTCTAGAACCCTTGCCCGTTGCTGCTATTTTACAACCGGAAGAAGTAGATTTAATTATTGTCCCGGCCGTTGCTTGCGACGAATTAGGGTATCGTTTAGGTTACGGCGGCGGTTACTACGATCGCACGCTTAGTTCGCCCCTCTGGGCAGCTAAACGCACTATAGGCGTTGTTTTTGACTTTGCTTTTTTACCCCAACTCCCCGTTGATGAATGGGATCGAAAGTTACACGGAATTTGTACGGAAAAAAAGTTGATAATGTTGGAATAATTTTAATTTTAGCCGCGCAAAGGACAATTGTCCTTTGCGCTCCAACCCACCTACTTTTAACAAGTATTTAGTTAGACAAATACAATTACTATAGTAGGGCATTTAAAGTATATATGTCAAGAAATTTGAGAAGATAAATTAATAGATTAGTGGGAAAAGGAAGAAGATAAAAATAAAGTTTGTATTGAAAGGAAAAAGTAAATGAAAGGAAAAAGTAAGCAGCGAAAGTGGGTAAAAAATGCAATTAGATATGGCGTGTTAGGAGCGATCGCACTTGTTATGTTATTTCCGTTAATATGGCTAGTAAGTACATCGCTAAAATCACCCACCGAAGACATATTTCAATTTCCACCGCAATTGCTGCCCAGCCAGCCAACTTTAAACAACTACGCGAATGTATGGCGCGCAAACCCCTTTGGAACGTACTTAATTAACAGCAGCGCGATCGCATTACTAAGTGTGGGATTAAATTTATTATTTTGCGCTTTAGCCGCTTACCCGTTAGCACGGTTAGAATTTCGGGGCAAAGAAATAATTTTTAGCTTGATAGTATCGACAATCATGATTCCCTTTCAAATAGTCATGATTCCGTTGTACATACTCGCCGTACAGCTAGAACTAAGAAATACTTATATAGGAATTATTTTTCCCGCGATCGCCTCTGCCTTCGGCATATTTTTACTCCGGCAGGCATTTGCCGCCGTACCTAAAGAAATGGAAGAAGCTGCAAGAATGGACGGTTGTACGGAATTAGGCTTGTGGTGGCATATTATGCTACCAGCAATTCGCCCGGCGCTAATGACTTTAGCAATTTTTGTATTTATTGGTTCGTGGAGCGACTTTTTGTGGCCCTTGATAGTCATAGAAAGTGACTTTTTGTATACTTTGCCCTTGGGCGTAAATAAATTAGCTGGAACATTTTCCTTAGACTGGCGCTTAATTGCCGCCGGGTCGGTAATTTCCATTGCCCCGGTACTTGGACTATTTTTATTTTTACAGCGCTACATCGTGCCAACGGAGGTTGGTAGTGGTGTGAAAGGATAAAGGTAAACTAATTGCTTAAGCGAAAATACTGAGCTTGCGAAGATTAATTAAGCAATTATTCTTAAATATTGCTCTAACGAGTGAAAAGTGTAACGGAATGCAAAGTATAATTAAATCCAGAAACATTAATAATCCTCACAAGTAAAAAATATATATGCGAGTAGCGATCGCCGGGGCAGGTCTAGCTGGGCTGTCCTGTGCCAAATATCTTACAGATGCGGGTCACACGCCGATTGTCTTGGAAAGCCGGGACGTATTGGGCGGTAAGGTGGCCGCATGGAAAGATGCAGACGGCGACTGGTACGAAACCGGGCTGCATATTTTCTTTGGGGCTTACCCAAATATGTTGCAGTTATTTAAAGAATTAGATATTGAAGATCGCTTGCAGTGGAAAGAACACTCAATGATTTTCAACCAGCCAGACGCGCCAGGAACTTACAGCCGCTTTGATTTTCCCGACTTACCCGCACCAATTAACGGGATAGCAGCAATCTTAGGCAATAACGATATGCTGACGTGGAATGAAAAAATCCGTTTCGGCATTGGGTTAGTTCCGGCGATGGTTCAAGGGCAAAAGTACGTTGAAGCAATGGATAAATACTCTTGGACGGAGTGGCTGCGAAACCATAATATTCCCGAAAGAGTGAATAAAGAAGTATTTATTGCCATGAGCAAATCGTTGAACTTCATTGGACCCGATGAAATTTCAGCCACGATTTTATTAACCGCATTAAATCGCTTTCTCCAAGAAAAAAATGGCTCAAAAATGGCATTTTTAGACGGTTCGCCGACAGAAAGGTTGTGTCAACCCCTAGTAGACCACATCACTAAGGGCGGCGGCGAAGTGCGATTAAACGCGCCGCTAAAAGAAATTATGCTCAACCCCGATGGCTCCGTTAAAGGCTTTTTGTTAAAAGGAGTAAAAGGGGCAACGGAAGAAATTGTAACGGCGGACTTATACGTTTCGGCAATTCCTGTAGATCCGCTAAAATTACTCCTGCCAGAACCTTGGCGAGAAATGGAGTATTTTCAAAAATTAGACGGATTAGAAGGCGTACCTGTAATCAACGTACATATGTGGTTCGACCGGAAGTTGACAAATATCGATCACTTATTATTTTCGCGATCGCCCTTACTCAACGTCTACGCGGATATGAGCAATACTTGTCGCGAATATGCTAATCCCGATCGGTCAATGTTGGAATTAGTTTTAGCTCCTGCTAAAGATTGGATTGGCAAGTCAGACGAGGAAATTATTGCCGCAACAACAAGCGAACTTGCAAAATTATTTCCCGATCATTTTAGCGGCGAAAATCAGGCAAAACTACTGAAGTATCACGTTGTTAAAACGCCGCGCTCAGTGTATAAAGCCACTCCTGGTCGCCAAGAATATCGCCCCAGTCAAACAAGCCCAATTAAAAATTTCTTTTTAACTGGGGATTACACCATGCAACGCTACTTAGCGAGTATGGAAGGAGCCGTATTTTCTGGTAAGCTAACAGCGCAGGCGATCGCATCTGCTACTGAAACAACATTGTCCGAACCCTTACAAACGCCACTCCAGACTGCAACGAATGCTGCAACTGCCTGAATCCCCGTGCATGAGAAAATTAGTCTCTGTAGAGGATGCCTACGAACTTTGCCGCCAAATTACGGCAAAGTATTCCAAAACTTTTTACCTCGGTACGCTGCTCATGAACGAGCCGAAGCGCCGAGCTATTTGGGCAATCTATGTC
>JAPJOW010000330.1 GCA_030826005.1 Aliterella sp. RAGGC_92 | reverse complement strand
AAACTTGCGATCGCAGAAAATTGTTATGTTGTTGGGCGTAGCGTTGCCGAAATTGCTCAAGATGTCCGGTTTCCCACAGGCTCTTTAATTATTGGCTATCAAGCTCACGCTCGTGAAGACTTGATAATTCCTAATGGCAGTACGGTATTAGAACCAAGTTCAACGGTGTTAATTGTTACAAAGCCCGGATCGCTACATCAAGTTATTGATTTTATCGAGGGTTGTAAATAATTTTGCTGAAGCTGTACCGATTAATTTGTTTAGTAATGGCGCTAATTTTTCTCACGGCTTGTAACGCTTCTGAAGTTTCACCACCGCCAATCGTTTCATCGCCAAAATTGGTGACTTTAGATCAAAATTTTCAAGCTGCAACAGGGCAAACTATTTACGTGCCGATTTATTCGCATATTTATTACGAAAATCGGCAAAAGTCCTTTGATTTAGCCGCTACATTGAGTATTCGCAATACAGATTTGACAAGTCCCATGATTGTTACGGCGGTACGCTACTATGACACCAATGGTAAATTGCTGCGGCAATATGTAGAAAAACCCATTCAACTTAATGCTTTAGCTTCTACAGATTTTGTGGTCGATAGAAATGACACAAGTGGCGGTAGTGGGGCAAATTTTATTGTCGAATGGGTAGCCGAAACTAAAATTTCTGAACCAATAGTAGAAGCGGTGATGATTGGTAGTGCTTTGCAACAAGGAATATCTTGGATTAGTCCGGGTAGAGTGATTAAACAAACAAATTCTCAAAAATAGCCCAACTAATCATCCTCTAGTTTTAGCAATTGCTCGTCGATATTTTGCAAGCGCGATCGCACAATGTCAGAAGAAATAATTTGCTTGCGGATAGCTTCACCCAAAGCGCCTTTTTCTGCCAATAGCAAGCGGCGGCGAACTGCATCTAGTTTAGAGCTATCTTTAGTCGTATCTGAGCGGCGGTTGTAGATGTCTCGTAGGATTTTTTCTGCGCCAGCTACTCGCACTTGATAACCCGATCGCATTTCTTCATAAACGGCTTTAGGCAATATTCCAGACTTTAGCAAATTATCTAGTTCATCTTGAGCGGCTTTACCTGTAATTAATTGCGCTTGTAACTCCTCAATTTGCTGGCGAGTTTCGGAAAAAGTTGCTAATTTTAACCGTCTAACTAGCCAAGGTAAGCTTAAACCTTGACCTACCAAAGATATCAACACGCAACCATAAACTAAAGTAATCAAATACTCTCGCCCTGGTAAGTTAGTAGGTAAACTCAACGCCAAAGCCATTGAAAGCGAACCTTTGATATTGCCAATAAACAATAAATGTTGCCAACGAATAGGAATTGCGCGATCGATCCAGCGTACCCCCGCCAGCAATGGATAAACGGTAAGCGATCGCCCCACTTGAAAAGCCAAAACTGTAAGGAAAACGGCTGGTAAAATTTTGATGAGCGTAACAGGGTTTATTTCGATGCCAATGAGCAGAAATATAAAAGTATTGACTCCAAAACCAGCATATTCCCAGAAGCTTAATAAGGTAATGCGATCGCCTGCTGAATTAGTCCGAGAAAGTCCCAAATTACCAAATATTAAACCCGCTACTACCACTGCTACCGCGCCAGACACGCCCAAAGACTGCCCCGCTTGAGAAGTTCCCAAAGCAACAGCAACGGTCAACAATAGGCTGCTGAGGGGGTCGTTTAAACGGGTAAATATGGGTATGCTCAAATACCCCAAAACCGCCCCGACAAGACTACCTCCCACCGCTACAAATAAAAATTCTTGGATTCCTTCTAAAAATGTTAGAGAACCCGTTGAATAAACTTTTATTATCAGGTTAAATAAAACTAAAGCGGCAGCATCATTAAATAGAGTTTCCCCTTCAACAATCGTAGAAAGCCTTGCAGGAACGGGGATATCTTTAAATACGGCAATCATTGACACCGTATCTGTATTTGCCAGAATTGCGCCTAAAAAACAGGCAGGTATCCAGTCTATTCCCAACCCAAATTTTAATAATACGGCGATAATTCCTGTAGCAAGTAATGCCCCAGGGCCAGCCAAAAGAGCAATAGGTTTGAAGGTGCTGCGGAGGCGGCGGACATCCGTATTAATCCCCGCTTCAAATATTAAAATGGGCAGAAACAGATTTAAAACTAAGTAGGGATCTAAGCCCACACGACGAGATAGTAACTCGTTAATGGGCAAACCTGCTAGAACTAAACCCGTAACATAAGGGATTCCCAACCGCCGCGACAGCAAAGCGACGGTAGTAGCAATCAGTAATAGAATAATTAAAATCGGGATTAATTCAGGCACGTCTACATTAGTTAAAAGTATTTGTAAACGAGTGTACGTCCAAAAAATGTTAATGCCGAATCGTAGGGGCGCAATGTTTTGTGCGCCCCTACGGTTAAAAATTATCCATTAATATTTTTTCCCCACGCCGATAAATTTCCCGCGCGTAATCTGTCCACACTCCTTGTCCCCAGTAACGAAAACAACTGGTTTGCAGTAGTAAGTTATGTAGCAGTGCTTGACGGTAGGTAGAAGACTGGGTATTTGCTGGATCTACTTTTTCGTGAAACAAGGCGCTAAGTTGATTCATGGGGGTTAAGACATTTTCGTAACCTTTTACCCAACTAAGGTTATTAGTCCAAGAAGCG
The DNA here is from genome assembly GCA_030826005.1 of Aliterella sp. RAGGC_92. Lineage (GTDB taxonomy): Bacteria > Cyanobacteriota > Cyanobacteriia > Cyanobacteriales > Chroococcidiopsidaceae > Aliterella. The sequence goes on along the minus strand of JAPJOW010000330.1, from coordinate 695 downwards.
CCATCTACATGAAAGTTTGGGTTATTTTGTTTTAATTGTGCGATCGCATCATTAACCCCATTTGCTGTATCTTGTACTTGCTCCCAAATTTGATGTTGTCCTACAGCCTGACAAGTGGGAAAATCATCAACCGTACAACCAATTGATTCAATGAGTTCTAAATACTCTGTACCCGTAACGCTTACAACATCCTTACCCATTTCTTCCCAAGCTCTCATAAATGCGCCAGGAAACTCATTCATCATTACGCCACCATTTTCACCATCCCCAATTTGAGTAACTATTGGCGGTACGGAAACATTGCCTAAGTTTTGTCTAGATAGAGTTTTCGCCTCATAGTACGGCTGCATTTGCGCGACTAGCTTAGTATCCGATCCTTGAGTTTTAATTAAAGCGGTAATGCTTAGAGTTTCGCCTTGAGAATTACGCGCTACTAAACGATGGGGTAAATGCTTATTTTGTATGGGTTGTCCGGTTAAGGTTTCAATAGAATGTTCTTGTACCATTACCCAACGGTAGCCACAATCTAGTAAAGCTTTGACAAATTCAAATAAAGTATCTGGGTGGTTGGGTAAGTGCATCTCTGGCGGTGAAAAACCTTTAACTCTTGCTAACGCTTCCCAGCCAAAAATTGCCGCAAAATGGTGTTGCCAAGCGCGGATATGCAGCTTAATATCGGGAATTGGAGTAGAAGG
>JAPJOW010000066.1 GCA_030826005.1 Aliterella sp. RAGGC_92 | reverse complement strand
ATTTAACTATCTTTTTTATCTAACTACAAATACTGACTGACAAAATTGCGATCGCCTTCTAGTTAATAAAACTATTTATACGCCATTGAGTAGTTAACTTGTACGCACATCGCTGTTAGGATAGCCTAAAATTAATCTACTTATGGATTTATCAATTCAATTACTGCGTCGTTGCTGTGCGTCTTTGCTGCTGTATCAATCGGTTTTAAATAATCCCGTCGGTAAGTCATTTATTGACTTATTACAAGCGTTGCAGCAAATTGAACTCATGCAAGCTATGCGTCATAGCGATATTGATGAAATTGCCTGCATTGAAGCTTATGCTACATGGTTTAAAGCGATTTGTGCGACTAACCAAAGTTGGCAAGATTTTTTAGTTGCTCAAATTTTGCTAGATGACAACTCTTTTTCTCGTCAAGTACAGCAAACCGATTTAGCTAATTTACCACCAGCTTTAATTGCCGCCGCAAAACAAGATTTGCAATCTTTGCAGCTACTTTATCAATGTAGCAGCGATTTGCTCTGCGAATGGGTGCGATCGGCTACTAAAGTTGCTTCGGTTGCTTGGTACTATGAGGCAGCAGAAAAAACGCCGATTCAAGCCAAATTACAACAGTTAGATAACTGGGCGGATGGTTTAGAAGATTTAGCAGCGTACTATCAGCAACATGGTACGGGTTTATTTGCTCAATACCAAGCTTTACGCTGGCAATCGGGGCAGATTGTAGGTATAAATACTCCCGACCCCGTGCAGGTAGAACAACTAGCGGGCTACGAGTATCAGCGCGATGCTTTAATTAAAAATACTGAGTTTTTACTTTCAGGCTATCCAGCTTTGCACGTCTTACTTTACGGTAGTCGCGGTTCAGGTAAGTCTTCTTTAGTTAAAGGATTGCTGCATAAATATCAAAGTCGTCAACTGCGGATAATTGAAGTTGCCAAGTCCGACTTGCAAGCTTTACCGACGATTTTGGAACAGCTACGCGGCGCTGTGCAGAAGTTTGTTATCTTTGTGGACGATTTATCGTTTGAGGAAGATGATGACGCTTTTAAGGCTCTAAAAGTGGTGCTGGAGGGCAATTTAACCGCTCGTCCTCAAAATGCGATCGTTTATGCTACTTCTAATCGACGACACTTAATTAGAGAATTTTTTGACGATCGCCCCCGCCCTAGCAATAATGAGGAAATCCATGCTTGGGATACGGTACAGGAAAAATTATCTTTTAGCGATCGCTTTGGTTTAACTTTAACGTTTGAGAGCGCCGACCAAAAAACTTACTTAAAAATTGTTCGTCATTTAGCCGCTCAAGCTAAAATTAATCTTAGTTTGCAAGACTTAGAATATCAAGCCCTGCAATGGGCTACTCGACATAATGGACGTTCGGGAAGGACTGCACGACAGTTTATTGATTTTATTCAAGCAGATTTGGCGGCGGGGTAGAAAAATTGCCTATAAAAATTAGCACAATTAGACTTTAATAGCTTACAATTCCGGCAATTGTGCTTTAGCGGGGCAGGTAGTAGTACAATACTTTATCCTGCGAATGCCTGCATTTTCTTTACTGCAATCGGCTATGGTAAAAAATCAGTTGCTTCTGGGTTCGGTTGTCTTTAGTGTCAGCTTAGTTCTGAGCTTAATTATTAGCCAAGATGTGGGAACAGCGATAAAAACAGGTTTAGTTACTATACCTGCTACGTTTTTGGGTATAAGTGCGGTAAATCTCAAACAGCGAAATCAACAAAAGCTCATTTTGAATGATTTGCAAGCAGAGATTTACGAGTTAGAAAAATGGCAATTGCAGTTAAATCGAGCTTTGCAGACAACTTCCGCGCAAAAGCAACAAACTGAAACTAATATTAATTTTCTACAAGTTCAACTGCGTCAACTATCGGAACGTACTACCGAACAGCGCTACTATCAGCAACAAGTTACTCAAGAGTTGGATTTATTAGTCCAACAAAAAACCAGTTTAGAAACAAATTATCAAGAATTACAGGCGCAATTTCAATCTTTGGAACAACACAAAGGGGAAATCGATCAATCCGTGCGATCGCTTAAGCAATTAAAGCACGATGCGGAAGCAGAATTTTATCTATTTGAAACTCAACTGCAAGAATTACGCAGCCAAGTTACTCACCTGCATATTCAAAAACAAGAACTAGAAGACGGTATAGTTTTGCTCAATCGTCTCAAACCACAGTTAGAAGAAAAATCTCACCAGTTGCAAACCGAAATTCAGCAGCTAGAAAAACACCAAGCAGAACTAAACGAATCTTTAAATGCAATATCCGAGCAAAAAAGCACTACTCAAATTCATCTTAGCTTGCTACAACAACAATTATTAGAACATCAAGCTAAAAACGATAAAATTAAGCAAGAATTAAGTCAACTGATCGAGCAAAAACAGTATTTATCTTCCGAGAAGCCTACAGATAAAATTCCTGAAGAATGGCAAAATTTTATTTCTCATATTAGCGATTCTGAACTGCAAGTAATTAGAGCAATTATGCAGCAAAGCGATCCTAGTGCAACTATAAAAAAAATCGCTGAAGATAATGTTACTATGCCAGAATTATTAATCGATTCTATTAATGAGTGTGCTTTAGATACTATTGGAGACTTATTAATCGAACCAGGGAGTGATTCTATACCTTTGGGAATTATGGAAGAATATTTAATACAATTAAATAAGATCCTAAACTTAAATAAAACTATATAAATGTCTAATACTAAAATACCCAAACGAGTAACTACAGCTTTAATCAATTCTTTAGGTGCGGGAGTAGTACCAAGAGTTGGATTAGAACATATTGCAGTAGGTAGAGAAAAGGAAGTTATTGCCTTATTACAAGACTTAGATAATATTGGCGAAGGTGGCGGTGCATTTCGGTTTATTATCGGACGTTATGGCGCAGGTAAAAGTTTTATTTTGCAATTAATTCGTAACTACGCAATGGAGAGAGGATTTGTAGTTGCAGATGCAGATTTATCGCCAGAGCGCCGTTTAGTCGGAACTAGCGGACATGGAGTAGCAACTTATCGAGAATTAATGCAGAATCTTTCTACTAAAATTCGTCCTGATGGTAGCGCTTTAACACCAATACTAGAAGGTTGGATTAATGGAATTCAAAATCAAGTTGCTCAAGCTACAGGAATGCGCCCAAATGATGATGGTTTTGATGATGAAGTGGAAACAAAAATCTTAGCAGCAATCAAAGAAACTGAAGGGTTGGTACATGGGTTTGCTTTTGCTACAGTTATTACAACTTACTGGCGCGGTTATCGTGCGGATGACAATAGTAAAAAAACTGCGGCTTTGCGCTGGCTAAAAGCAGATTTTGCTAACAAAATTGAGGCAAAATCCCTTTTAGGAGTAAGAGATATTATTGAAGATGATAGCTGGTACGATTACATCAAAATATTAGCTAAGTTTGTCGCAGATATTGGTTATCGAGGATTGATAATTTTATTAGATGAAGCCGTACATTTATACAAAATAAGTCATAGTATATCGCGGCAAAATAATTATGATAAGCTGCTGGCAATCTTTAATGATACTATGCAAGGTAAAGCCGAACACTTAGGAATTTATATCGGCGGAACTCCTAATTTTTTGGAAGATTCAAAACGCGGGCTTTTTAATGATTTAGCTTGGAAGCGAAGAACGACAAAAAGCCGTTTTACAAAAGGTTTTCAAGATACCTCTAGTCCAGTTTTTCAATTAGAAGCGCTAACAGAATCAGAAATATTATTGCTTTTTCAGCGATTAGTTAAAGTTCATTCAGTTCACTATAATACAAAAAATACGCTAACAGACGAGCAATTGAAGGTATTTTTGCAAGAAGTTATTAATCGTTTAGGAGCAAAGGCTTTACTTACTCCTGGTGAAATAGTGCGCGATTTTGTTAGTGTTTTGAATATATTGCAGCAAAATCAAGGTTTAACTTTAGATAAATTATTGCATAGTTCTAGTTTTTCACTTATTGCTAATAGTAAAAGTCCAAAGGTAGAAGAAAATAGCGAGTTTGCAGAATTTACTTTATGAGCAATTCTACATTTTCTAGGCTTGCACCGTTTATTCAAGAATATATTTACACGCACAATTGGACGGAATTACGTCCAGTACAAATAGAAGCTTGTCAAGCAATTTTTGATACCGATGCTCATGTACTACTGGCGGCAGGTACGGCTTCTGGTAAAACTGAAGCGGCGTTTTTACCAGTTTTAACTTTAATGCAGCAAAACCCAACAAATACGATTGGAGTTTTATACATTAGTCCGATTAAAGCACTAATTAACGATCAATTTGCGCGGTTGAATGACTTATTGAAAGAAGCAGATATTCCAGTTTGTCATTGGCATGGTGATGTTGCTCAAAGTCGAAAACAAATGTTATTAAAAGACCCTAAAGGCGTATTGCAAATTACGCCAGAGTCTTTAGAAAGCTTGTTAATAAATAAACATAGCCAACTGAATCGTTTATTTGGTGACTTAAGATTTATTATTATTGATGAAGTTCATGCTTTTATGGGTTCGGAGCGTGGCTGTCAAGTTATTTGTCAATTAGCACGATTATCCAAATTTATTGCCAACCCACCGCGTCGGATTGGCTTATCAGCAACTTTAGGCGATTATACTTCCGCCGCCAACTGGTTGCAAGCTGGAACTAATCGCGAAGTTATTACCTCTGATATTCAAGGGGGACAAAGGAAACTACATTTAGCTGTAGAGCATTTTTACACGCCAGATAAAGAGGAAGAATCGGTTACGATTCCCTACTATCAATACATTTTTGAGCAGACAAAATCTCGTAACTGTTTAATATTTGCTAATAACCGCGCGGAGACTGAATCTGTTGTCTCTAACTTGCGCCAAATCGCGGCTAGTGTGGGGTTTCCAGACATTTATCACGTCCATCATGGTAGTATCTCCGCAAAACTGCGCCAAGAGGCGGAATCTGCAATGCGCGATAGCGCAAGCGCGCACGCAGGGCTTCGCACATCTTCGGCGGTAACGGCCGCAACGGTTACACTAGAATTGGGGATAGATATCGGTCAATTAGAGCGCGTCATCCAACTAGACGCTCCTATATCCGTATCGAGCTTTTTGCAGAGGCTAGGACGTTCGGGAAGGCGCGGAGAACCGTCAGAAATGGGATTTGTCTGTACGGAAAAAGAACGGGATGCAGAGGAAGCGCTACCTTATCAAATTCCTTGGCAATTATTGCAGGCGATCGCAATTATTCAACTCTACCTCGAAGAACGCTGGATTGAGCCTATTCGTCCTTTGCAGTATCCAATGAGTTTGCTGTATCACCAAACTATGAGTATTTTAGCGGCAATGGGCGAACTAACTCCTGCGGCGTTAGCAGCGCAAGTTTTAAAATTGCCAAGTTTTCAATCTATTTCTAAAGACGATTTTCGCCAGCTACTCAACCACTTATTAGAAATAGACCATCTTCAAAAGACTGAAAAAGATAATTTGATTATTGGGGTAAAAGGAGAGAAAATTGTAAACTCTTTCCAGTTTTATGCAGTATTTGCTGATAGCCAAGAATATAAAGTTAGAGATGAATCTATGGAAATTGGTAGCATCATTATGCCACCGCCAGGAAATAGATTTACTTTGGCAGGTAGAACTTGGGAAATCTTTGATATTGAACCAAAAGCTAATACTATTTGGGTTAAACCTGTAGAGGGAATAGCAAATATTGCTTGGCGCGGTGGTAGTACCAATATTCATACTAAAGTACTGCAAAAAATGCAGCAGGTTTTAATAGAAAACAAAGATTACTCTTACTTACAACCCGGCGCAAAGGCAAGATTAAAAACTGCTCGTCAACTAGCAAGTGCTACAGGATTAAATCAATTTAATATCTTACCAATAAAAGACAATACTTGTTGTATTTTTCCTTGGATGGGGACAGTAGCTTATCGTACCTTAGAAAGATTGCTAAACCTATATACAAAAGAGACTTTAGAAATCAAAAGCATTACGGGTATAAGTCCATATTTTATGCTTTTGAGAGCAAGTAAAGATAAAATAAACGATACTTTTAACCAGATTTATTCCTTATGCACTCAGCAAATAGCACCCCAGCATTTGGTCAGTAGTAAGGAAGTATTAAAACGACAAAAATACGACCGATTTATTCCTACTCCTTTATTGCAAAAAGCTTTTGCTTTAGATTATTTAGATCCCCAAGAGTTAGCAACAATAGTAAAAACTTGGCAAACCAAAAATTAACTGCATTGCTTAACCTATTAGTAGCGCAACAATTATATAAATTAGTTTATTGACATCTGACCAAAAATAAGGGTGGTTCTGCTATTTATAATAAATTCAAGCATTGCTAAGTATTTTTACTGATGGCATTTTAGCAGGCAAAAAATAAGATAGAGCGCAGGATAAAAAAGTTGTAATTTTATTTACGACTTAACTTTAGTATTTCTAAGAAAAACTACAATAAAAGCTTTGTCGATGCGGAAACCAAAAGTAATCAATAAAATAGACAACTAGGTGAATTATTTTCCGAAAGCGATCGCATACTAATTGTAGATATTTGTAAAGATTGCTCGTGTTGCAAATCAAAGTTTGAAATTTCTATTTGTCATCTACAGGAAGAAAAAATCATGGCAGTTTCGCTCACTAAAGGACAACGAATATCCTTAGAAAAAGTTGCTCCAAATTTGACAGAAATTTTTATTGGACTAGGATGGGACATTAAAGCTACTGATACGGGTTACGATTTTGACTTAGATTCCTCAGTTTTCTTACTAGGTAGTAACGAAAAATTAATATCCGACCAGCACTTTATATTTTACAACAACTTAACTAGCCCCGATGCTGATAAATCAGTTCAGCACATGGGAGATAATCTTACGGGAATTGGCGAAGGCGATGACGAAGTTATCAAAGTCAACCTCAAAAAAGTTCCTAACGATGTCCAAAAAATTGTTGTAATTGTAACTATCCACGAAGCCCAACAGCGCAAGCAAAATTTTGGTCAAGTTAAAAATGCTTTCGTGCGGATTGTTAATGCTCAAACACAAGTTGAAGCAATCCGTTATGACTTAGTAGAAGATTACTCCATTGAGACAGCCTTAATTATGGCAGAACTTTACCGTAAAGATGGCGAATGGCGGCTAAATGCAGTAGGTGCGGGCTATCAAGGCGGTTTGCAAGCCATACTCAATCGCTATAGTTAATCAATTATAAATACTTAGAGACTCAAAAGTAAGTAAATTTGGTCATTTTGTCAACCAATTAAGAGGATAATTTACATGGCAATCAACCTCGAAAAAGGTCAACGTATTTCCCTAACCAAAGAAGCACCAGGGCTAAAAAGGCTGATGTGTGGATTGGGTTGGGATGTCGCCAAACGTTCCGGCGGCGGCTTGTTTAGCGCGTTTAGCAATACTCAAGATTGTGACTTGGATGCTTCAGTTATTTGCTTGAATGGCGAGAGCAAAATTAAAGACAAAGCTAACGTAGTTTACTTTGGCAACTTATCCCACAAATCCGGCGCAATTACCCATTTAGGCGACAATCTTACTGGTGCAGGGGATGGTGATGACGAGCAGATTATTGTAGATTTAGCTAAAATACCCCAAGATATTCAGAGATTAGTTTTCACTGTTAATATTTACCAATCCAAAACTCGCAATCAAGACTTTTCCCTTGTCAAAAATGCTTTTGTCCGCTTAGTCAATGCTGCTAATAATCAAGAATTGGCTAGGTATAATTTGTCGGGTACAGAATACAAAGGCATGACCGGAATGATTATGGCAGAGATTTATAATCATAATAATGAGTGGAAACTGGCAGCTATTGGTAATGGAGTTAAAACTGATGGTCTGCATGAACTTATACAAACCTATGCCTAAATATTAGGGGAAAGGTAGAAATTATATTTATTTTCTACCCACAAGTTCTATAGCTCAGATGTAGTTTTAATTTGCTCCAAGTCGTTTTGAAGAAAATAGGTACAAATCATGTCAATTAATCTCGGCAAAGGCGAAAGAATCAATTTATCCAAAGAAGCACCCAATTTAAAAAATGCCGGCATTGGCTTAGGATGGGATATTAACGCTACAGATACAGGTGCAGCTTTTGACTTAGATGCTTCAGTATTTATGTTAGGAAATAACGGCAAAATTCCTAATGATAAATACTTTGTGTTTTACAACAATAAAACTTCCCCCGATACTTCGGTAAAACATGAAGGAGATAGTCTTACGGGTGAAGGTTCGGGAGATGATGAAACTATCCAAATCGATTTAGGTAAAGTAGATGCTTCCATTCAAGAAATAGTTTTTGTCGTAACTATTCATGAAGGAGAGCAAAGAAAACAAAACTTTGGGCAAGTAAGAAATTCCTACATCCGAATTTATGACAACGCTACAGAAAAGCAAATTGCTAAATATGAATTAGACGAGGATGCGTCCGCCGAAACAGCAATTGAATTTGGTAAGTTGTACAAAAAAGATGGGGAATGGCGCTTTCAAGCCGTTGGTGCTGGCTATAAATCAGGACTGCAAAGCTTTGTAGATAAGTACACGGGTTAAAAAATTAAGAAAGGGATAATTGAACAATTATCCCTTTTTTGCGTGTAGATAGTTTATAGCAGCATTTTCTCAAGATTACAAATAACTTTCTACTAACTGCCGATACTGACTTTTTGGCTTAATACCTTTAGATTCTACTAACAATTCCTTATTTTTAAACAACTGAATTGTTGGCGTACCGTTAACCCCAGCATTTTCCGCAATGTCCCGGTCTTTTTCGATGTCAATCTCTACAAAGTGAATTAACCCATCAAACTCATCTACTACCTTATTTAAAATTGGCTTCAAAGTATGACAAGGGCCGCAACCAGGAGAAACATATTTAACGACGAGCAAGCGATCGCTATCATGGAATAATTTACGTAAAGCATAGCCTCCCTCGTGGCGTGTCGCCTGTACGTCAAACTCTTTTGGTTCTGTACTTGGTTTGTCTGCTTCATGCTCCAACTCATTATTTGCCGTTGCGGGTACTTGGTGAAATTCTTGCAACAAATCATTTACCGACAACCACCTTTCCGCCAACATCGCCGCCATACAACCCGTTCCCGCCGCCGTTATGGCTTGGCGAAATTCATGGTCTTGCACGTCTCCCGCCGCAAATACGCCTTCAATGCTCGTTTCTACCGAACCTGGTTTTGTGACAATGTAACCAACATCATCTAGTTCTAGTTGACCCTTGAATAAATCCGTATTTGGTTTATGACCGATCGCATAAAATAATCCTTTAACGTGCAAATTAGTTTCTTCATTGGTTTTAAGGTTGCGAATTTTTACCCCTTCCATGTGCTTGTCATCGCCAAACACATCTACAACCTCGCTATTCCAGTGAACCGTAATTTTGGGATTGCTCAACACGCGGTCTTGCATCGCTTTACTCGCCCGCAGTTTGTCGCCGCGCACGAGCATATTCACTGTATCGCCGTACTTAGTCAAATAAATTGATTCTTCTGCCGCCGAATCTCCCCCACCAATTACCGCTAACTCTGCGCGATGAAATATCGGCGTAGCACCATCGCAAATTGCACAAGCAGAAATACCCCGACTCCAAAACTGATGTTCTCCGGGTAAACCTAACCTTTTTGCCGTTGCTCCTGTAGCAATAACAATACTATGGGCTTTAACTTCCCGCTCCTCCGAACGCACTACAAACGGACGCTGGCTAAAGTCTACAGAAATCACATCCTCTGTATATAGTTCCGCTCCCCAACGCTCGGCTTGAGCCTTCATATTATCCATCAACTGTGGCCCTGTAATCCCTTGAGGGAATCCGGGAAAGTTCTCTACTTCCGTTGTCGTCATCAATTGACCCCCTGGCAATCCCCCCGCTTGAAAACCCTCAAATACCACTGGCTTCAAGTTTGCCCTCGCTGCATATATCGCCGCCGTATAACCCGCCGGGCCAGAACCAATAATTACTAGATTTTCTGTGGTTTTATCTGCCATAATATAATAAACTCATAACGACTACGTTTTAGTATAACGTAGAAGTTGTAATACTGCTAGGTATATTGACGGTAATTACTAAACAGGTATTTTGCCGAAAACGCGACAATAGAAAAAAAGGATAAACGCTAATTAGCTTATGAGTAAAACCACTATTACTGAAAACCCATTGCTAATCGGTAAAGGATTGCCACCTTTTGCCGAAATTAAGCCAGAGCAGATTGTCCCGGCGATGACGCAGTTATTGGCGCAAGTAGACCAAGAACTGACAGACTTAGAAGCTAAAGTACAACCAAATTGGAGCGGGTTAGTAGAGCCATTAGACCGCTTAACAAGTCGCTTAACCTGGAGTTGGGGTATAGTAGGACATCTAATGGGGGTCAAAAATAGCCCTCAATTGCGCGAAGCTTACGAAAGCGTCCAGCCGCAAGTTATTCAATTTTTTAACAAACTCAGTCAAAGTCAGCCAATTTACAACGCTTTCAAAGCCTTGCATTCTAGCCCAGATTGGGATAGCTTAGAACCCGCCCAAAAACGCATTGTAGAAGCCGCAATTAAAGATGCGGAACTATCGGGGATTGGCTTAGAAGGCGAAAAAAGAGAGCGTTTTAATGCTATCCAACTAGAATTAGGCGAACTTTCGACTAAGTTCTCTAACCATGTTTTGGACGCAACCAAAGCTTTTACCCTAGATTTAACCGATAAAGCAGAAATTGACGGTCTACCACCTAGCTTAATTAGTTTAGCGGCTCAAACAGCCCGCGATGCTGGGCAAGAAAACGCTACCCCAGAAAACGGACCTTGGCGAATTACGCTAGATTACCCTAGCTTTGGCCCGTTCATGCAGCACAGCACCCGGAGCGACTTGCGCGAAAAGCTCTACAAAGCTTTTATTAGTCGTGCTTCTAGTGGTGAATTAGATAATACTCCCTTAATCGAACGCATTTTACAGTTACGCCAAGAAAAAGCGCAGTTGTTAGGTTTTGAAAGTTTTGCCGAACTAAGCCTAGCGCGAAAAATGGCCCCCAGCGTTGAAGCGGTGGAAGAATTACTAGAAGAATTACGCGCAACCAGCTACGACGCGGCTAAACAAGAATTAGCAGAATTAAAAGCTTTTGCCACAAGCAAAAATCCAGCGAATAGCGACCTAAAACACTGGGATATTAGCTTTTGGTCAGAACGCCAACGGGAAGAAAAGTTTGATTTTAGCGCCGAAGAATTGCGCCCCTACTTTCCTTTAGAGCAAGTATTAGCAAGCTTGTTTTCGTTAGTCAATCGCTTATTTGGCGTAACTATTACGGCGGCGGATGGTCAAGCACCAGTTTGGCACGAAGATGTTAGATACTTTCAAGTAGCAGACGAAAAGGGAGAAGAAATCGCCCATTTCTATCTCGACCCTTACAGCCGTCCCGCCGAAAAGCGCGGCGGTGCTTGGATGGATGATTGCATGGGTAGAGCAAAACTGACTGAAAACGGTACAACTACCCTGCGTAAACCCGTAGCTTACTTAGTTTGCAACCAATCGCCCCCGGTAGATGGCAAACCTAGTTTAATGACCTTTGGTGAAGTAGAAACGCTATTTCACGAGTTCGGTCACGGTTTGCAGCATATGCTAACTAAGGTAGATTACGCCGATGCCTCTGGTATTAATAACGTTGAGTGGGACGCGGTAGAATTGCCCAGTCAGTTTATGGAAAACTGGTGCTATCACTACCCAACTTTGATGGGAATGGCAAAGCACTACGAAACGGGCGAAGCTTTACCAGAGCATTATTACCACAAGCTAGTAGCGGCTAAAAACTACATGAGCGGTAGCGTGATGCTCAGACAAATTCACTTTAGTCTAGTGGATATCGAACTGCACCATAGCTATAAGCCAGGTAAGGGGGAAACTGCTAACGATTTTCGCAACCGTATTGCTGCAAATACTACAGTTATGCCACCCCTACCAGAAGATGCGTTTTTATGCGCTTTTGGTCATATTTTTGCAGGCGGGTACGCCGCAGGCTATTACAGCTACAAATGGGCGGAAGTTTTGAGCGCTGATGCTTTTGCTGCTTTTGAAGAAGCCGGGTTAGATTCAGAAGAAGCGATCGCATCAACAGGAAAGCGTTTTGGCGATACAATACTCGCATTAGGTGGTAGCCAGCACCCTATGGAAGTATTTAAGTCTTTTAGAGGGCGCGAACCTAGTACCGCACCTTTACTCAAGCACAGTGGCTTAGTAAAAGCAGCGTAAAAATCCATGAGTTACCGATATATTTTGTTTAATAAACCCTACGGCGTTTTAAGTCAGTTTACTGACAGTAGCGGCGAGAAAAGGACTTTAAAGGACTATATATCGGTAACAGGGGTTTACCCTGTAGGACGCTTGGATTGGGACAGCGAAGGGCTAATGCTATTAACGGATAACGGACAATTGCAGCACCGTCTGTCCCATCCCCAGTTTGGACATTCTCGCACCTACCTAGTGCAGGTTGAGCGGATTCCCGACCAAAATGCTATAGACCAGTTGCAAGCAGGAGTAACGATCGGCAAATCTCTAACTCGCCCTGCTATAGTCAAGTTATTGTCGGGCGAACCATCTTTACCACCACGAGAAGTCCCGATTCGGTTTCGCAAAAATGTGCCTACCGCATGGCTAGAAATGACGCTAACGGAAGGACGCAACCGCCAAGTCCGCCGCATGACAGCTAAGGTGGGATTTCCGACTTTGCGTTTGGTTAGAGTAGCAATTTCTCATCTACATTTAAACGACTTGCCACCCGGTCAACTACGCAATCTTACTGATAAAGAAATTAAATTTTTACTAAAACAATAACTGTAAGCGTAGCCAGCTATAAAGAAATCATGGCGCAATTATAGAAGTATAAGTAAAAAGGTTTAATACTTATTTAAGGTGTCTTTTGTTGAAATTAGCACCTATGTAATTAAAATTGAGCGATCGCCTCTAGGTCAAGTTACAATGGTTAATTAACGCATTTTGCTTTTACTATGAGCAAAAAATAACTAATTGTGGCAACTTAAATGTATTGCGTTAACGAACGCTATTAAATTAGAGGTTACAAGCCCTGCGAAGCGGCAATAGAGGATATTAGTGGATCATGCTGATTTGCCCCCAGTGTAAGTTTGAAAACCCAGACAGTAACAAATTTTGTCAAAAATGTGGCACATCGTTGAGCTACAAAATTTGTCCGCAATGTAGTAGTAAAGTAGCGTTAAATCAAAATGAGTGTGACAATTGCGGCACGAAAACAGGTTTAGTCTGGTGGGCAATTATCTCCAAAAATCAAAAACCAATAAAAGTTACCGCAACATCACAAGCAAATAGCGATGTTTCAAGTTCATTTTTAACTATTGGGTTATACCTTGATTCTCAGCAGCGCTATCAAGTTCTCGAACCATTGCCCCCGCCAGCGCCCAACGAAATTCAGTGTAAAGTATTAGACTGTCAGCCGTTGCAAATCTCGCTACTAAAAGCCGATACCAGCAGCACGGTAGAAATTAGCGAAACGGCTAAAACCTACTTACTCGTACAATCGCAATTAAAAGAAATTATCCCTACCCTACACGATGCTTGGCAGCAAGATGGCAGACAAGTATTACTATTAAGCGATCGCTCTTTATGGAAGCAAGTGCTAGAAGTATGGCAGGATAACAACACGACCCCACTACAAATAAACCAATTACTATCGGCAATGACCGAACTATGGGCAGCATTAACGCCTTGGAATGCTCGCCGCAGCTTGTTAGAGTTATCTAACTTGCGAGTAAGCGATCGCGGTAAATTAGCTCTACAACGCTTGTACTTTGACTCTGCCCGCGACAGCACCGAGCAACTAACTTTACAAGAATTGGGAAAAGTATGGCAACATTTATTTGGCGAGTCCCAACGAACTAAAGTTGGCGCGATGGTTGAGTTATTAGCGCAAATGCAAGCAGGTGAAATTCAAACAACACAACAATTGCAATCTCTTTTAGCGGCGGTAGCAAATCAACTATCACCCTCCCCCATACCTCCAGACTCTCTCCTAGCTAGTAAAGACGCAAATCTTACTGCCAGTGACTTCGATCCTTCTACCGTTATCCAACTTGATAAATCTTCACCTAAAGTTATGCAGACAGATGATACACCAACTATTGTCCTGCCGATGCAATTGATCGGCTTAGAAGATGCGGGTCTTACAGACGTAGGCGGTCAACGCCAACACAACGAAGACTGTTTTGGGATTGAGACAGCAATTAATAAGCTCGAATTTCCTAGAGGTAAAAACCTCCAAGCACGGGGGCTGTACATTCTCTGCGATGGCATGGGCGGACACGCGGGCGGCGAAGTTGCCAGTAGTTTGGCAGTAAAGACACTCCAGCAATACTTTCAATCCCACTGGCTTTCCGGGCAATTGCCCAGCGAAGAAGTTATCCGCGAGGCAGTCCAGTTGGCAAATAAAGTAATTTACGATACCAATCAACAAGATGCTCGTTCTGGTGTCGGGCGGATGGGAACTACTTTAGTAATGGTATTGCTGCAAGATAATCAAGTAGCCGTTGCTCACGTGGGCGATAGCCGTCTGTATCGATTAAATCGCAAAATCGGGCTAGAACAAGTCACCCTAGACCATGAGGTGGGGCAAAGAGAGATTTTGCGGGGAGTAGAACCATCTCTCGCCTACGCGCGTCCTGATGCTTATCAACTTACTCAAGCCTTAGGGCCGAGAGATGAAAACTATGTCAATCCTGACGTGCAGTTTTTGGAGCTTAACGAAGATACTCTGTTTATCTTGGCTTCGGACGGTTTATCGGATAATAATTTAGTCGAGCAATACTGGAAAAGTCATTTAGACCCGCTTTTGAGTTCTAGCAGTAACTTAGACCAAGGAGTTAATGCCTTAATTGACCTTGCCAATCAATACAACGGTCATGACAATATTACGGCGGTGTTAGTCCGGGCAAAAGTAGCACCTCGGCACTCCTCGCAATTATAAATAGACGATATCAATGTGGTTACGCTCTCACTATTACATCCTGGGCAAAACACCGCTCTTAAAGAGTGGAAGTTTACCAATGAGTCGATAATTCGGATTGGGCGATCGCCAGATAATGATGTAATTTTAACCGAGCCTTTAGTTTCCCGGCATCATTTAGAACTCCGCAAAACTAATTCTTCGCCCAATCCTAATGCTTGGCAGGCGATTAATCAAGGGACAAATGGAACTTTTGTCGATGGCATCTTGGTAGCTCAAAGTGCGATAACTGATGGTTGCTTGCTGCAATTGGCGAAAGGCGGGCCAATTTTAAAGTTTCAGCTTGAACCCAAGATCCCAGTCACACAAAAGATCGTTTACCCATCTTCTTCTCATTGTCGGCATACTGGCAATCCACCGAATAATCTATTTTGCATTCATTGCGGCGAACCGATTGTAGTGCAAAGAGTAGTTCGCCAGTATCATATCTTGCGGACTTTAGGACAGGGAGGAATGGGGACTACTTATTTAGCTTGGGATAAAGCGCGATCGGTTTCTGGTACGCCGCAATTGCTAGTTTTAAAAGAAATGAATGCAGACATGGCAAAAATTGCCAAGGCGCAGGAATTATTTGAACGTGAAGCCCGCACTTTAAAGACGCTGAATCATTCTGGCATTCCCAAGTATTACGATTTCTTTTTGGAAGCAGGTAAAAAATACTTGGCAATGGAGCTAATTCACGGTCAAGATTTGGAGCATCTAGTTCACGACAAAGGCGCGACTTCTCAAGAAAAGGCGATCGCCTGGATGATGCAAACTTGCGATGTTTTAAACTACATTCACAACCAAAAGCCGCCACTAATCCACCGCGATATTAAGCCCGCAAACTTAATGTTACGCACTTTCGATCGCCAAATTATTGTGTTAGATTTTGGCGCGGTCAAAGAGATTGGCACGTATGCAGGGACGCGAATTGGCGCGGAAGGCTATTGCGCGCCCGAACAAGAACGCGGACAGCCGCTAATTCAATCAGATTTGTATGCAATTGGCCCGACGCTGATTTTTTTGTTGACGGGGGAAACTCCGTTTAAGTTTTTTCGCCAACGAGGCAAAGGTTATCGCTTTAATATTGAAGACTTACCCACAATTAGCCCCCAGTTGCGGGAGGTAATCGATCGCGTCACCGAACCTCTACCAGGCGATCGCTATGCCAATGCCAAACAACTCTCTAAGGCTTTAGCAGCTTGCCTTTGAGTTATTTATTCATCGTCCCAATTTTCTACAGCCAATAAGTCGCTAATCGGGTCTTGAGTAGTAAAGCCAAAATCTAGTAGTTCTTTTTTCCAGTAAGACCACTCGCTACCGTAAAGCAGGGCAATTTTTGAGATGCTATCTGTGAGCTTGAGGATTTTGGATTCTACAAGTGAATGCGCGTGGCGCTGCAACTTCACCATTGGGTGAATAACTTGTTGAGCCATAAATTCAATTAAATTCCGATTTAGTTGGGTAAATGTTTAGTGAGAAAGGTTTCCCTTGGCGTGGATTATGGTGTTTGGGGATTTCGTTTCTACTTTTCTACCCTATCACAAGACTTCGCTCTTAGCGCAGGGGGTGCGGTTATTACTACCCTAAGCGGGAATAGTCCTAATTTTTCTATATATTGCTGCAAATTATTACTATTGAAGATTGACAATCAGTTATGCCCGTCTTCATTCTTAACCCTTGCTATGATTTAGTTGCTATTACATTCAAGCTAATTAAAGTATCTAGTACTCGTAAGCTACTGCAATCATTAAAAATACTAAACTCAGATACTTGCTCGTAAGCTTCAAAACCAGCTTCTTCTAAATACATAGCTAAGATTTCAAAGTCAAAACCTACCTTATGAACATCATACATATTAGTTTGTCCTCCAAATATGACTCGCATTAAGTGAAAACGCTCCATTGGCATCATATTAGGGTTTAGGTAGAGCCAACATAAGGTTTTCAAGTTTGGTACGCTAATCAAAAGTTTGCCTCCTGGCTTAAGTACTCGATGCCATTCTTGAAGGGTATTGATTAGTTCATCATCTATGTTGTAAAAAAAGTGTTCTAGGACATGGCTTGCATAGATTGAATCTATCGAATCATCGGGAAATTGGCTTAAGTCTAAAGCATTGCCAACATAATCAACTTCTGGACGTGGTTCGACATCTAATATTTTCCAATCAGGGTGGGTCTCTTGACCGCCAATATGTAATTTTATACTCATTATATTTTTTTACTAGCTAATACAATATATAAAAAATTTTATACTCGCAAATAGTGTTTTGGCAGTGCAAATTGAGGTGGAATTTTCTCAGTTATATGTAAATCAGCCTTTGTTTGCAGATGTAGATACTTTTATGAGAAAACAAGGATTTACTCTATTTGATATAGCGATGTCCAGGCGCTTACGCGATCGCTCTCCTATAGTATCAAATGCTCATCCCGGTCAATTGCTTTGGGGAGACGCTTTTTATTTCCGCGATTTGATTGGCGATAGGGTAGATGCAGCCTTAAAAACACCAGAAAAGATATTTAAGTTAGCTTGTATTGCGGATATTATGAATTTTGGCGACTACGCTTTAGAGTTGCTGGAGTATTTGACCCTTAATTATGGTAAAGATGGATACAACTTTGCTGATAATATTGTGGAAAGTTTAAGGCAGTTTCCCAATTTAGTAGAGCAAGGATTAAGCTCTTTAGCGGTTGTAGCAAATATTCGAGATTATGTTGCGGAAGGTAATTTGAAGTAAAAATATGCTTGACTCGTCAATCACTTGCTTGCTTAGAAAGTCGCACGCTAAACTCTCCCGTTGGTGTAACCGTAACTATACCGCCTAAAGTCTGAATTTCATTAATGGCGCGGCGGCGAGTGCGATCGTCAAAAGCATTACCTAAAACCGATGTCCAAGCACTAATTTGAGCAATTTTACTACTGGGATTATTAGCTAAAAATGCTGCGGTTTGGCGAGAGGAATTTGCGACATATTGACTTTCATCGTCTGAGTAGGTACTAGCCCACTCTGCGGCTTTTGTATAAGAATTTCTGGCAGCTTCAGCATCTCCAAGAAATAATAATTCATCGGTTGCTTTATAGCGCCAAACATAATAAGACTTGGCGGGAACTTGAGGAGCAAGAGACTTTAACCCCCGATTCATTAAGCCTACAGACTTTTCCGGCAACCCTGCAAACAGAGTTGTGCTAGAAGAAAGGAATAAGTAAGTCCTTAAAAAGTATGGATCGCGATCGATAACTACTTCAAAGTATTCTGGGCTAAGACTATAACCTGTTTTTTCTCGCGCCTCATCGTCGCCAAAATAGAGAAGAAAGTTTATAAAAGTCCAATCTGCTATCAAGCGCTCGAACCCAAAACTAGGAACTTTACGCAGTAATTGGAGTTGCAGCTTTTCCGCCTCTACTTGTTTTTGAAAATCTGCTACTGAAGTAGTTTTTGCTTTGTTGTTTAGCTGGTTTAGTTGAGGTAATTGTAAAGTAACTATTGCCCCAGTGCATACTAGGACTCCAACGAACGCGCCTATCACTTGGCTAAAATTTTGCTTTGATTGAAAACCCATGCTTATCAACTCCTAATCGACAGTGCGATCGCCTTTTTCTAATTGATTGATTCGGCGTTCTAGTTTTTGAAGACGTTGCAGCAAGTCCAACCTATCGCTCTCGCCTGTGATTGAATAC
>JAPJOW010000065.1:8124-18943 GCA_030826005.1 Aliterella sp. RAGGC_92 | reverse complement strand
ATAATAAGGTGCGATCGCACCTTATTAGTTTTTCCGTGCCTACTTCCTGCCTCCCCTTGTCCCCTCTATCGATGCTAGGATTGCGACAGAGAAAAAAGAGAAGGAAGAAAAACTGAATGATAGAGATTGATAGGTCAATATCCTTTGATGGACGGGATATTAGACTAAAAGTTGGTCTACTCGCTCCTCAAGCTGGTGGGTCAGTTTTAATGCAATCTGGAGATACCGCAGTGCTTGTAACGGCGACGCGCTCCACTGCCAGAGAAGGCATTGATTTTTTACCATTAACTGTAGACTACGAAGAAAGACTTTATGCGGTTGGTCGGATTCCGGGGGGATTTTTGCGGCGCGAAGGTCGTCCCCCAGAAAAATCCATTCTTGCTAGTCGTTTAATTGACCGTCCTTTACGCCCTTTGTTTCCCTCTTGGCTGCGGGATGACTTGCAAATAGTTGCTACTACTTTATCAATGGATGAATTAGTACCGCCCGATATATTAGCGGTAACTGGCGCGTCTTTAGCTACACTGTTAGCCAAAATTCCTTTTCACGGCCCAATGGCAGCAGTCAGAGTAGGATTAGTAGGAGACGACTTTATTATCAATCCCACTTACGCAGAGATTGAAGCGGGAGAACTAGATTTAGTAGTAGCTGGCTCTCCTCATGGCGTAATTATGGTTGAAGCTGGCGCTAACCAGTTGCCCGAAAGAGATATTGTTGAAGCGATTGATTTTGGCTACGAAGCAGTAAGAGATTTAATTCAAGCGCAGTTAGACTTAATTGCCGAAATGGGAATTGAAATGGTGACAGAAGTAGCACCAGAAGAAGACCAAACTTTACTCAACTTTATCAGCGATCGCGCTACAGATTCGGTTAAACAAATTCTCGCGCGATTTGAAAAAGATAAAAATGTCCGCGATGCGGCGCTAGATGAAGTTAAAAAGTCTTTAGTAGAAGAAATCGCTACTTTGCCTGAAGATGACTCGATTCGAGTAGCCGTAGAAACAAATAGTAAAGCTTTAGGCAACAATTTTAAAGCTTTAACTAAAAAGCTCATGCGCCGTCAAATCATTGAAGATGGGGTGCGCGTTGACGGACGCAAGCTAGATGAAGTGCGCCCGGTTTCTTGTCGCATCGACTTATTACCTAAACGAGTACATGGTAGTGGCTTGTTCAATCGGGGATTAACGCAGGTATTATCCGCTTGTACGCTCGGTACGCCCGGAGATGCCCAAACTCTCCTAGATGACTTGCAACCAGACTTGCAAAAGAAACGCTATTTGCATCACTACAATTTTCCACCTTTTTCTGTAGGTGAAACCAAACCCTTACGCGCTCCAGGTCGGCGGGAAATCGGTCACGGTGCTTTAGCAGAAAGGTCAATTGTCCCTGTACTCCCATCAAAAGAAGATTTCCCCTACGTTATTCGTGTAGTGTCAGAAATTCTTTCTTCTAATGGTTCAACTTCAATGGGTTCAGTCTGCGGTTCTACCTTAGCACTAATGGATGCGGGCGTACCAATTTCTAAGCCTGTAAGCGGCGCTGCTATGGGTTTAATTAAAGAAGGTGACGAGGTGCGCGTGCTTACGGATATCCAAGGGATTGAAGACTTTTTAGGCGATATGGACTTCAAAGTTGCCGGGACAGATGCAGGGATTACCGCCTTGCAGATGGATATGAAAATTACTGGTTTACCGATAGAAACTATTGCCAAAGCCATCGAGCAAGCACGTCCGGCTCGGCTGCATATTCTTGGTAAAATGCTAGAAGTTATTGATAAACCCCGCACGGAAACTTCACCTTTTGCCCCTCGTTTACTCACAATTAAAATCGATTCGGAACTAATCGGTTTAATTATTGGGCCTGGTGGTAAGACTATTAAAGGCATTACCGAAGAAACCGGAGCAAAAGTTGATATTGAAGATGATGGAACGGTGACAATTTCGGCTATTGATGAAAGCAAAGCTAAAAAAGCCCGTAACATCATTCAAGGGATGACGCGCAAGCTTAATGAAGGCGATGTTTATGCCGGTCGCGTAACTCGAATTATCCCCATTGGCGCGTTTATTGAATTTTTGCCAGGAAAGGAAGGAATGGTTCACATTTCTCAGCTTGCAGATTACCGTGTCGGCAAAGTTGAAGATGAGTTGACGGTGGGCGATGAAGTGGTTGTAAAAATCCGCGAGGTTGATAATAAAGGACGAATTAATCTTACTCGTTTAGGTATTCATCCTGACGAAGCCGCCGCCGCCCGCGAAGCTGCGGCTGTTAATCGTTAGTAGGATTACAAAGGTGGTTATCAGCGTATGGGCTTTCAGTCCATGCGCTTTTTTAATAGTTTAGTATTTGCAAGCCTCATTAGACTTCATGCCTTGAATCCAGGAACGCCCCCTAAATCCCCCAACAATGGGGGACTTGCAATCCAGTTTTTCCCAGATTTGGGGGCAAAAGATTATTTATGCAAGAGGTTTATTAAAATCAACGTTTGTTCTTTAATAAATAACAATTTAATCTTGCTAAAAATAACTTATTTTCCTCAATAGTTTGAATAGCAATTACGGAAATAGTTAGCAAAATTTTGGTAAAGAAATTGCAAGATTATTAAATTATTTACCTCAATATGAACCAAATATTGCCAAAGCTAAGGCAGATATTTAATACTAAGAACATAGTAATTATAGGCATTAGTAATGAAAACTATTTGGGGTATACCAATTTTGGCAGTCGTATTTAGTTTGAGTGCTACTCCTACCCAACTACTAGCACAAGGAGCAACCCCAGCAGAAAGAACAATTTTTGAATGCGTCAAAGAGCAAAGTAGTGGTAATATTGCAACGATCGCTAAAAGAGGCAATAGAACCTCAACGCCGCTCATTGTCTGGACTGCAACGCTTAATTCCGATACTTCTGGCGGTGCTTATACTCCTGATAAACGCTGCAATGCTGTTGCCAAACGCCTCACAAATTTAGTCGCAACGTTAGGAAATGGTAGCTTAAAAAATTTGCTGCTCGATTATCAGCCAGTAAATAAAGAAGTGGCAATCTGCGTTTATCATACAGCCCACGCTCATTGTACTACCGATAATGTTGTATTTACCCTCAAACCCGAAAATAGAGCGATCGCCTCGCAAATTCTCGCTGCTTTAAAAGAGTTTAGTCAAAAAGGTTCGGGTTCGCCAATTTTTGAATCCGAGGATAACGCTGAAGTAGCGCCAACTAGAGCAGTTAGTTTAGAAGCTTGGGGCGAAAAAGCATTTCAGGCACAGTAATGCACCTTAGTTTTAAATAACATAAATTAGCTGTCGTCAACTACTGTGAAGTACTTGCAAATATTGGCGATCGCATCATTATTGATAGCATTACCAATAGAGGTATTAGCATCGGTAAGCAATGCTGCCATCAAACACCAATCTAACTTAATAGCACGTCGAGCAAATACCGATTCGGTTGCAGAAATTGCCCGCCAAGTGACGGTAAGAATTATTACCAATCCTGGCGTAGGTGCGGGAGTAATTGTTGCTCGTCACAAGCAAACTTATACAGTTTTGACTTGCGATCATGTTGTAGCAGATAGTAAAGATCGTAATTATCAAGTTTTAACCGCCGACGGGCGACTTCATCAAGCGCTGCTCCGGTCTGCGGTGGGGTTTGGGAATGCAGATTTAGCTCTAGTTGAGTTTAAAAGCAATGCTACTTATCAAGTTGCTACAATCGCCGATTCTAAAGTAACTGTAGGCGAAACTGTATACGCTTCAGGATTTCCCAATTGGCACTGGATTAACAAACTAACCATTGAAAACACCCGCAATTGGGGCTTTTTGGCATTTCGCCTGACGACAGGAAACGTAGAGTTGCTTTTAGACAAATCCCTACCTAGAGGCTACCGTCTTGGCTATACCAACGATGTTGAAAATGGGATGAGTGGAGGGCCAGTATTAAATAGCCAAGGTCAAGTAGTTGGCATCAACGGACGTTTAAAGTATCCTTTTCAAGGTATAGAAGCTTACACCTTTGCTGATGGCAGCGTACCATCCCAAGAATTTTTTGCCCAAATGACAGCTTTAAGTTGGGCAATTCCGATTAGTAGTTTTGCCAAACAGTTGAGTGCGATTTCAGTAACAGGAGATTAACAGATGAAACTGGCAATAGTTGTAAATGCGATCGCTTTTAGTGGACTAATTTTTAGTTTACCAAGTTTTGCCGGGATTCCTCCTAGTACCAACAAGCCGGGTTTTTGGTGCGATACTTCTGGTACTTACCCAATCACCAAATATCAAAACAAAAAAAATGTCCAACAACTATGGATTGGCTGGACTTCTACCGTTTTATCCGCCTCTGGTTACAACCCTGTTAGTCGCTGCGAACAAGTTAGCCGCAGGTTTGAGGAGTACCGCAGTAGGGGAAAATTAGCAATTATTACGACAGGCACAATTAACAACCAGCAAGTAATTTGTAATGGTAATGCGCCGGGTAATTGTACGGGGTTGCTTTATACTCTCAAACCTGGGGAATCGGCGCGGGAAGCTATTAATGCGATTAAAAATTTGGCACAAAACAAAGCCGGGGCGCAGATTCGCTATGAAAGCGAGGACGATATTGATGTAGATATCCCTTATGTGGACGTGCGGGGATTAATTGATACGGACGACGCACCCACTGCTGTTACTGTACCAAAACCGATAGACAAAAACGATGGCTATTGAGTAATTACTTGTCTTTCGGCGACAAAAACCTTTCAAAATCTTCCTCTAAAGTCTGGTCTATAAAATTAGGGTAGACTATATCCTCAAACAATTCTTGAACAATTTTACTTTTATTTGCGATCGCGTGCTGATAATCTTCGGTCACAGACTTTTTGCGTCTTTCGCAACGTTGTTCCTTTGAATCCTGCTGGTGAATAGTAGGTATCCAAGTAGAGTGAATTGTCATTGCTATATTTAAGGGTTCATCACCAGAAGACGCGCTCAGGCGGTAAACAGGTTTATGATTAAAATCGTCGGCGTGAAAAATCCAAAACTCATCTCTAGCTGTATTAGAATCATCGGGATCTACCATTACAATGCAAGTAATAAAACCATGAATTGACTCATCTACGCCTTCAGGACATGGCAAAGAACTAGGAACAAATTGCGTCGAACTCACATAAGTTCCCGCAGGAAATTTGTAGGAGTCAACAATTACCATTTGTTCTGTATCTAGACGCAATAAAGTAATTGGTTTATTTTCTTGTGGTAGTTCTTCAACAGGGAGAAAGCGACGGGGATCTTCTTTATAAGCATTATAAATTCGTTCAGGTATCAATTCCCACGCAAACCCTAAAGACAACCAGTAAATGTTTTTTACTTCCTTAGCTGTTTCTGTTAGCAAATCTCGGCTAAGATTCCGGTGAGTGTAGAGAGATGGCGACCAAGTGAATTTTGGATCTCGAACAGTTTTACAACTTTCGATTTCTCCGGTTTTTCCATCAACTACATATTTTCCCAAAGCGCCTAAATCTGTTGTCCCAACCATCATTCCTTCTAAATCTTTGCGGAGCGATTTTCCGGGTACAGGTTGGTCATAACGAGTAATCCATTCTGTAACATCCCATCCATTAACATGACCAACGTGCAGGGTAATTTTATTGTCAGGATTACTATAATCTGCTGTAAAGTGTGAAATTTCACGCGGAAGCTGCACTTGTTGAACGGTAATTTTTGGTATGTTTTCAGGGATTGTTTCTGTCGGATCTCCTTGATTTTCTTTGTCTAAATCTTGACGATTGACAATATACAAGTTGGCAAATGGTAGAGGCTTAATTGCTTGGAGAAAAATTGCATAAATCCAACTACCCAAACGCTCATATTTAATAAACCTTGCCAGCCTTAGAAATCCAAACACAAAAGGTGCAAATATTTGGGAAAACTCCATTTTAAAAGCAATATCAGCAAGAATAATATAACGCTCAGTTATTGCTAATTGATGAAGCGACTGTTCGACTAATACTGGCGAACCGTCAGGTAATACTAATCTCCAACGCTCCATAATGGGCGCTAATTCTTTTTGCTTATCCGCAAATTTGTAACGAATTAAATAAGTAAATCGTCCAAATTCTCGATTCATTACAGCTTTTTGCTGCAACAATAAATACAATAATCGTAAAACCTTTTTAAACCAATAACTATCTAATAGCCAATTAATTAGTTGCTTGAATTTTCCGTTATAACCTGTTGAGTAGTTTGTTGTATATAGCTCATCTTGCTTATTACTTAAGCTATTCATGTCGCTCACGTAATGGGCTGAACTAACATAAGTTTCAAAAGTATTAATCCAAGTGAACCGAGAAATAACCGGAAAAATACTAAACCAATCTTTTGTCGAGCCTACAGGATCTATTAGTTCCATGCTATCTGGATCTAATTGATAAGCTCTACCTGCATCCATTGTTAGTAAAAGATGCTCTTTAGTATTCAAAAAAGCTGTATTTAATTGATTTCTAGAACCTAAGAAAATACTAAAACGACTAGGCCCGCCATTCCGAAAAGCTGCAAAATACGAGAATAATTTGTGCTTTTTTACAAAATAAGAACTAATGTTTTTAAATAAATATGGTATACCCTCTAAATAGTTATCAGCTAAATAAAACTGTGTTGCTGGGTCTGCGTAGTAACAAGGAGTTTTGGCAATTCTAGTTTTCAGCGTTGGTTTACCATCCTCAAATCCCAAACGATAAACCATGCCATCGCCTGTATAAAGTTGAGTACCATCTTCTTGAGGTTTATCTTGCGACTGAAACAAAGCTCCAACTACAAACACATAACCAGATAAACCAGGTGGTAACTCTGCCAAAGGTAACTTTGTTAATGTAATTAGGTTATCGCAATTGCCTGGCTCTTGCTTGCGAACTTCAAGATTCCAAACCATTCTTTACGCCTAGTTTTAATTACAGAGTTAGGAATATAGAAGTTACACTTTGATGATGCGATCGCGCAAATAGACTGTTCATCGCTCATTTAGCTATTCCTCTCCAAAAATATACGGTAGTGACAATAACTAGCAACTCTGTAATTCAAAATTGCCAGACTTGGAAATATTGTTAAAGCAATTTAGCATTAGATAGTTATAAAACTGTATTAAAAAAATCTAAAGAATAACTAAACTGCGCCTAGTTCTCTAAGCATTGCTAACTGAGCAACAGTTAAGCCTTTAACGCCCGTTATTTTCATCTTTTCATAAGGTTTTTTGGCTTTGAGGATTGCAAAGGTACTTTGCGATCGCATATCCCATAATCTAATTGTTTCATCTTCACTAGCACTAGCAAGAGTAAAGCCATCAGGAGAAAAACAAACTGACCATACCCAGTTAGAGTGAGCGTTAAGGGTATATAAGCAAGTTCCCGCTTCAACGTCCCAAATTTTTATTGTTCGATCGCAAGCGGCGCTGGCGAGAGTTTGACCATCGGGACTAAAACAAACAGCCATTACCCAATTTGTATGTCCTGTCAACGTATGCAGACATTCGCCGGTGTCTACATTCCAAATTTTTACCGTTTGATCGAGGCTTGGACTTGCAAGCAGACAACCATCGGGACTAAAAGAAATCGCGCCGATTCTGCCAGAATGTGCTTGAAACTCTTTAATACATTGGTTTGTTTGCAAATCCCACACTCTAATCGTGCCATCTTCACCGCCACTAGCTAAGATATTTCCTAAAGGGCTAAAAACTGCCGTCGCTACTCGGTCTGTATGTCCGTGTAAGGTTACACAACATTCATCCAAATTAAGATCCCAAATTTTTATCGTGCGATCGAAACTACTACTAACTAATAAATTGCCATCAGAACTAAAGTTGAGTGACCAAACTTCATCGGTATGTCCGATCAATGTATGAATGCACTTACCGCTATCTAAATCCCAGAGTTTGATCGTACTATCTTGGCTACCCCCGGCAACTATCTTTGAATTGGGATGAAAAGCTACGGCGGGTAAACCTTGAGAGTAAGATTTTAGTTCGTGCAGACATCTACCACTACTTAGATCCCAAATTCTTAAAGTATTATCTTTGTGTCCGCTTGCAAGTAGTTGATTGTTGGCACTAAAAACTACAGATTTTATCCAATTAGTATAGCCGTGAATGCAAGTAATACACTTGCCATTACTAACTTGCCATAACCTAATAGTTTGATCTTCGCAGGCACTAGCAAGAGTTTGATTATCAGGACTAAAAGCAATTCCCCAAACTTGGTGCTTGTGACCTTCTAGAGTATGAAGACAGTTACCTGTTGCTACGTCCCAAATTTTAATCGTGCGATCTGCGCCGCAACTGGCAACTAGCCGATTGTCCGCACTCCATATAGCTTTCCATACCCAGCCAGTGTGTCCCGTCAGAATTTTGAGACATTGATAAGTTTGAGCGCACCAAATTCTTACCGTGCGATCGCAACTAGCACTAACTAGCAATGCGCCATCAGAACTAAAGTGAGTTGTCGTTACCCAACCTTCGTGACCTGCAATTGTCTGGAGACATTCGCCTTTATCTACATCCCAAATTTTGCTCGAATTATCAAAGCTACTACTAACTAAGCGTTTGCCATCGGGACTAAAAAAAGCCGATATGACACTACTGCTATGTCCGTGTAAAACTTTAAAAGCAATAGCCCCCTTTGATATTTGCCAAATCCTGATAGTGGAGTCGCTACCTGCACTAGCAAGCATTGAACCATCATCATTGAAATCAACTGAATGTACGCCGCCTGTATGTCCAGATAATGTTTGCCAACATTGACCGTCTTCTACTTGCCAAAGTTTGACTGTCAAATCTTCACTAGCACTGGCAATTGTTGCTCCATCAGGACTAAAAGCAATTCTGCGTACCCAATTGGTATGTCCTACCAAAGTTTTGAGTCTTTGCCAATCGGCAACTTGCCATAAATGAATTTCGCTATTAGCATTGCCACTAGCTAAGATTTGACCATCAGGGCTAAAAGCAATAGCCGTAACCCCACCAAAAGCTTGAGTGAAGACAGATTGAGAAAAATAGCAATGAGAAAAATCGACAGAATGCAAGTTTATATTTTGTAAATACGCTTGATAAATTGTCAGGTGAGAAAAATCGTAGCCATCAATATTTGCTTTAATCTGTCTTAATAAATTAAGAATATTTCCCGCCGCATAGCCAGTAAGAAGGGAGGTTTCTTGTTTTAACTTGCCAAGGAGTTCTTGCAAATGACTCTGCAAGTGGCTAGAACTACCTAGGGCTGATATCAAATTATCGATAATTGGCACGAGGATGAGACGAATTTGTGCTTGTCTTACATAATCTTTGCCTTGGGCTTTGATTAGAGCGTAATTTCTTAATAGAGCGTGGGATCGATCGAGAATTTCTGTGTAAGTCAAGGCTACTAAGCGATCGCTAACATATTCCATTAATACAGGCTGAAGCGTAAAAAATTCGCCCGATTTTTCGATAGGTAGCTTTCGTTGCAATACTCCCAAGGTGGCGGGTAACTCCGTTTTAGCCTTTGAAGACATCAAATCTGCTCGTAACTGCGAAAGGCTCGTTGGTTCGCGGTTAATTGCCAGCCAGTACAGCACTTCGCAGCACGCTATAGGCAGCCGTTGAAAATGCCAAGATATAAGTTCTTGCAAATCGTGAAATACAGGCTTACCTTCTTTTAAGAAATTATCGATATTCCCAAAAAATACTTCTAAAATGTGTTTGCCAGCAAGTTGCAGTGCTAGAGGGTTGCCATCGTACAAGCAAATTAACTCTTGCCAGTTTTGCTCGTTAGCTGTAAATTCGCCAAGTTCCCTAACTATTTGTTGTCCCGCTTGAATATCTAAGCCTTGTAATACCAAAGAGCGTACTGGGCAATTAATACCATCCATTAAAACAATTTCTTGAGGCTTTTCTCGGCTTGTCAGCAGCAAGCAGCTTTGATGAGCTATTTCGCCAATTTGTCTAATTAACTGTCCGTAGTCTTCATAGTCATCTCGATACCGACCGATAGGATCGCCTGGTTGTAAAAGAGTTTCAGCGTTATCGAGAATTAACAAACACTTATGGCGTTTGAGATATGAAATTAAACAAGAAATGCGATCGCCAACTCTTTCGGGTAAGGCTATTTGTTGGGAAATTACTTTAATTAAGTCAGATAGTAGTTCAGACAAGGGAGGCGCATTAAGCAGACTTCGCCAAATTACAAACTCAAACTGCTCTTGGATACCTTTAGCTAACTGAAGCGATAAGTCAGTTTTGCCAATTCCCCCTAGTCCCAGTTTTAGAGAAAGTTGCGTCTTTCCCATCCCGCGCATTCCCACAATTGCTACGCACCGACAGCGATCGCGAGTAATCCAACGTTCCAGGGTTTCTAATTCTACAAGTCGCCCAAAAAACACCGGAACATCTGGCGCGTTGCCCCAATCTATATGAGAGGTAGCAGATTTGCTTGAAGTCAAGAGAGAAGCGGAGTTAGTTTGCTTTTTTGCGGTGCGATTGATGACTCCATGCAGATTGTTTTTAGTAACTTTTTCTCCCAAAGCTTTAGAAAGACTCTGCCACAATTGCGACCCTACATCTTTAATATGACCTGGATCGTAACCTTCCTCGCCCGCCATCTCCATATAGGTCTTGTTTGCCCAAGACTGACGAAATACGATCTCCTGAACCTTTGTTAGCCGTCCTCTTTCTAAAAATCGCTCAATTATTGCGATCGCTTCTTCCTCTGTCATCTATCTAAAAGCCGTACTGTTATTAAGATATTCCCACCTTAAGTCTTATCTTTGGATGTGTTTTATAGAAGCTTAATAAAAACATCTGACCTTTTCCTGACCTTTTCCTGACC
>JAPJOW010000065.1:5607-8024 GCA_030826005.1 Aliterella sp. RAGGC_92 | reverse complement strand
TGTTTTATAGAAGCTTAATAAAAACATCTGACCTTTTCCTGACCTTTTCCTGACCTTTTCCTGACCGTCAAAATTTATACCCCAGGTTAGACTTATCTAGTTGGAGTAAAAGTTCAGTTTCTATTGAACAAAGCAATCAAAAAACAGTTATTAAAAAAGGTATAGCTCAATACTTTTTTGATAATTAATAAATTTGTACTAACAACACTTTCAATCAGACATAGAGAGTTTGCGATGAGATTTGAACAGAATTTATCAGATAAATTCAATGCTGAATTAATTAAAAAAACGGCATCAAGCGCCCAAGATTTTCTGACAGCTAACTTTTAAATACTCACAAACTATGAGTAACTAGCTATGAAAACTAAACACTTTCTTTCTCTTATTGCAGCCACATCAGTTTTAGCGGCTAATCTTCCAGCTAAAGCACAACTTCAGTTAGATCCAAAAGATCAAGCTTTTTGCAATGCCGTTCATAGCAAGTATGTAAGAGACTTTGCTCAAATGAACTCTACTAGCAAAAGTGGGGGCGGTAATATCGGTATATCAGTGCCTAAAATTCCATTCGGTATCAACTTGAGTGGCAATCGTAGTAGCAGTACGCAAAATAGCACAAGTGAATCTGTTGAGAGTACCTATAAATCCAAAAACTGCGATGCTTACATTCAAACCCAAGGCAAAGTTCAAATTGCCCAAATTCAAGCCGATGCTGCAAGAGCTATTGAACAAATTAGAGCTAATGCGCTTATATATGGCGAAGATGTTAAGTTAGCTCTTGGCTTAGACACTAATGCTACTAATCGACATATTGCCCAAACCTATGCAAACTCCGCGAACTATATTGAAGAAATACGGGCAAAAGTTGCAAATAATCAACAATTAACAGCAATCGAGATTGAAAAAATCCGAGCTGCAAGTAACCAAGGGTTAAAATTATCTGATGTTGAAATAGCAAGGATAAATGCTAACGCCCAGAAGCAGAATGGACTTGTAGGTGCTGTTGGAAGCGTTCTAACTGCGTTCCTTAACAGACCTAAAAATCCCTCCAATAATAACCAATCTACTGCTACAACTGCCACTCCTGCCAGCCCCCAAGCTGTTGCTGTTGCACCCACCGATCGCACGACGCAACTATTCGCTCAGTGGGGTTGGACAAAAATTCCCTGTGCAATTGGAGCAGTATTTATTAAAGGGCTAGAGACAGAAACAGTGTGTATAAACCCGACAAGTAGCATTCCTGCGGGGGAATACATATTCGATCTAGCTACTAATCAGCTTCAAGCTGTCGCGATTCAAACACCTGAACCCAGCCAAGCTATTACTACAGAGCTAATAGAGCGGGGAGAAGATTTAGTAGATGTAGGCGACGACGAAGTAGATACTTCATCGGAGGAATTTGAGGAAGACAACTCAGAGTCAGAAGATTTTGAAGAAGATATTTAGGCTGTACAACCAACTATAAGTTTGCCGTCAAGCTTTGTCGCGGTTGAAATTGCCTAATGCACCCAAATAAAAACCTTTACTTACCAAATACATTGAAATTATGAACTGCAAAAAGATGTTACGCTTGGCGATCGCCGGATTAATTGTTACTCAAGTACCAGGTTTAGAAACTGTTTTCGCTAATCAATCTTCGCCTTTATCTCCATCAACAACTCAACTAGCCCAAACAAAGCCTGCTACGACTGCAAAGCCTGTAACTCCAGCGCCGACGGTAAAAACTCCCGCGCCCGTTACTACAATTAAAGCTCCAGCAACAACAACTACTACTGTTAAACCAAAACCTGTAGCCAGCAAAAAGCCGAGTAAAAATAAACTTACCAAACTTGTCCGTCGAGGAATTACATACAAATTTAGTTGCGTTAGCGGTACTACTACGGCTCTCGTATCGACAAGACCTGGCAAACAACCCAGCGCACCTATTCCATTGATTCGCTGGACAGATGCAGGGTCTAAAGAGTTTGGAGACAACTACACTCCAGAAGCGCGTTGTGCTACTGTTACAGCCCGATTTAATCGACATTTCATCAAAAAAGGTAAGGTAGTAGCAACTTTGCCAACTTTAAGAGTAGGGAAACTCAATCGACTAAAAGTAGTTTGTGCCTCTAGAGGTGCTTGCACCAGTGAAACCCTGTTATGGACGTTAAAGAGCGCCAATGCAAAAAACCCAGCTATTATCGCGCAACTAAGACAGTTGATTAAGAACCCAATAGCAGGAGTTGCGCCTATATTTGAAAGCGAAGATGACGAGGTAGCCTTTGAATCGGAAGATGCAGATGCGGTTGAAATGGAAGAAGTAATTGGGAGCGCGATCGCAACTCAACTTGAAAGCGAAGACCCAGAACTCGCCGCCGCCCTCGAAAGTGAAGATGCGGAACTTGAAAGTGCAGACGGAGAAGTTATAGCTGAAGATCCAG
>JAPJOW010000065.1:0-5507 GCA_030826005.1 Aliterella sp. RAGGC_92 | reverse complement strand
AACTTGAAAGCAGCGACGAGGCAGAATTGGAAAGTGCAGATCCAGAACTTGAAAGCAGCGACGAGGCAGAATTGGAAAGTGCAGATCCAGAACTTGAAAGTAGTGATAGCGAAGCATCTGAAGAACTGTAAATAACTAATAGCACTTGAGCCATACCAAAAGACTCTATCTAATAACTCATTAAGATAGTGTCTTTTGCAAACCACAAAGATGATTAAGTTTACAACGTTAATCTACACAACTTTAATTGTCATTGCCGTCTATCTATTAGCAACGGAGTTTGCAAATAAGGTTAATTTTACTCCAGTTCAAGCAGTACCTTTACAACCATCAAAGCCATCCGTAGCAAAAATCGCAAAAGCTACAACGGTGCGCTTAGTGGGAGAAGTTGTATCTGGTTCTGGTGTTATTGTTGCTCGGCAAGGACAGACTTATATTGTTGTGACTTGCGCTCATGTTGTGGATGCAGATACAGGAGAAGGCTTTAAGGTTTTAACTTCGGATGGGCGATCGCATAGCGCCCAAAAAGATAACTATTTCCAATTTGGCAATCTCGATTTAGCAGTAGTCAAATTTTCTAGCCGTAACAACTACAAATATGTCGCTCTAGGTCAATACCAAAATTTAACTAAAGGATCTTCTATTTACATAGCAGGGTTTCCCAATTTTCAATATCGCCTAGATACTTGGGAAGACACCTACAGTCAAGGCATCGATCCCTACCAATTTGCTCCGGGTCAGGTAGCCCTTTTACTCTCTCAACCTCTAGAAAATGGCTATCAACTAGGCATTAGTAATGATGTTGTTAATGGCATGAGTGGCGGCCCAGTGCTGAACGCGCAGGGTAAGTTAGTAGGCATTATTGGTCGTATTAAATACGCTCCTGGTGGCATTGAAGCTTATCACTTCGCTGATGGCACAGCACCGTCAAAAAAGTTATTTGAGCAAATTGAATCTGCTAGTTGGACTATTCCTGTAACGAATTTTTCTCAAGTGCCAAAAGCCTTTCTGCGTCAAGGCAAATAAATATGTTTCCTTCAAAACAGATAATTTTCAAGCTCATTACAGTAATAACTCTAAGTTTTTTACCTACTACACCTGTTTCTGCTCTCTCGCTAGAGGAGATTAACTCTATCGCCCGCCAAACTACCGTGCTAATTGCCCCAGGACTTACCCCCCAATTAGTTACAGAAATAGAAAATAATCGCAACAATCCTCTCTCTCGCAAAGCTGAAAAAGTGTGGAATCCAGGATCGGGCGTAATTATTGCCAAAGAAGGAAATAATTATTATGTATTAACCGTTGCTCACAATTTTTTTCAAAGACATTTAGATACTAAGTCCTACTGGGAACAATCTGGGGGCGCTCCTTATTATGGGATTCGCACTAGCGACGGACAAGTTCATGTAATTAGACCTGTAGACGATGGGCGCGGTTGTCCGCTACAAGGTCAACCTCAATTAGGTATCCTCGTACGTTTTGGCTGTCGCGATCGCTTTGTCCCCAAAACCGATACCGTCGATCGCAGTCCCAAAGGTGAAGACGATGTAAAAGGTACAGATTTAGCTATTGTTAGCTTTACCAGCGATAAAAACTATCCCATTGCTTCTCTTGGCGATGCTAATTCTATCCAACTAGGAGATACAGTTTATATTTCTGGCTGGCCTGACCCAGAGAAAGAGCCTACTGGAGAAATAGACGAAAAGGGAAAGCTAAAATGTCGTGATAAAGTAGCACGGCGACAGAGGCGTTTAGCTTGGGGAGTAGTAGAGGCAAAAATCGATCCAAGCGCGGAGAATAAGGGTTATACAATTTTTTATACCGATAACACTCGTGCAGGCATGAGCGGCGGGCCTGTATTTGATAGCAATGGTCGAGTAGTGGGCAATCACGGTCTAGGTCGAGCGGGTAAGCCTCAGTGCGGTGATGCTCCTCAGCAAACAGCTAGACTTGAATCGGAAATTCCGTTAGAATCTGATGCTGACCTAGAGACGGAAGCAGACTTAGAGACAGAAACCGAATTAGAGACAGAAACCGACTTAGAGGTTGAAGAAGCGGACTTAGAAGCGGAGGCAGACTTAGAGGTTGAAGAAGCCACAGTACCCGAAGAATCTAATTATACAAGTCTCATCAAAAAGTACAGTAGTTCTCAACAAGTTAACTTTTTTCTCAGTTTACTGTCTCAGCAAGCGGCTACTCTACCATTTAACCTCAATCCCCCTTCACCCGAACTAATTAAAGCAGGGTTAGTTGCTATTCAAGTACCTAAAGAAAGCGGCAAGGTAGAGTTTGATGCCCGTTCTGATACCTTCGACGATCCTAAAGATGTTGTAGAAAATATCTACAAGCTTTATTCATTCAAAATCGAAAATTTGTTGCGGGATTGTCCTTCGGGAGGTTCTGGCAGTTTGTTATTAGGCGATCGCACTTTTTGTAAAAACTGATGTATCGAAGTTTAATTAAACATCTAACTTTTTTCTGACCTTTTCCCAACCGTCAAATTTTATACATTGAGCTAAATTTATCTAGTTGGAGCAAAAGCTTAGTTTTTTTTTACAAGTGAAACCCTACTCTTAATATTTTTCGGAAATTTGCTTCACACGAAACCTATCAACATTAATTTGAGCTATATCGCTACACTGCTATGAAATCATCTTTGAGACTCCGCGCTGGTTTACTGTGTTGTTCTTACTTTTATCTCTGCTTGGCTACTGTCGGCAATGCTTTATTAGCAAAACCTGCCCAAGCACAACAAGACCCAACTTCAATTACCGAAGCTCAAGCCGCCGCCAAAGCACCATTTGGCGTATTAGAGAGTTTAGATGCTGGTCAAAGCCAAGAGTTGATTGTTGTTTACGACGACACCAAGATTCAAAAAGAAGCCGCAAATCTGCGTAGGCAACAAGCCTTAAGTCAAGAAAACTCGCAAATAGTAGCCTTCAAAGTCGCTCAGTATGCTAAGAAAAAACAGCAAATCTTATCTAAAGTAGGGCTAAGTGGCATTCAAGTAGTCAAAGATTACAGCCATTTACCTATGTCTTTTGTTCGCTTCCAATCGAAAGCCGCTTTAATTCGTTTCTTAAAAAATTCAGATGTTGTTAGAGTTTATAAAAATGAAGAAAACCAACCTCTCCTCAACCAAAGTTTACCTTTAATTGGTCAACCACCCGTAGCCGCAGCAGGACGTATAGGTAACGGCACAACAGTTGTGGTGATTGATACAGGAGTAGACTATAGGCACTCTGCTTTTGGTTCTTGCACTTCTCCTACTCAACCTAATGGGTGTAAAGTCGTATATGCCCAAGACTTCGGTATTGACGATAAGCAATTAGATAATGATGGACATGGTACGAACGTAGCGGGAATTGTTGCTGGTGTAGCACCAGGTACTCAAATTGCTGCTCTTGATGTTTTCGGTCCTAAAGGTGGATTTGATACAGATATTATTGCCGCCATCAATTGGTCGATTCAAAATAAGGCTGTCTACAACGTCGTAGCAATAAACTTAAGCTTGGGTGTGAGAGGTAGCAAAAATTCATCTATTTGTTCTGGTCCTTATACCCAAGCCTTTGCCAATGCTAGAAACGCAGGAATTATCCCTGTGGTTGCTTCTGGCAACGATGGCTTTGCAGATGGAATTAATACTCCAGCTTGTCATGCAGGGGCAGTTTCGGTGGGGGCTGTGTATGACTATGTAGGTTCTTATACGCGCAGTTGTACAGATAATTCTGTGGTTATAGATAAAGTTACTTGCTTTTCTAACAGTGCTAGTATTTTGACCCTACTTGCTCCAGGATCTAGCATTGATGCCGCAGGTACTGAAAAAAGTGGTACATCGATGGCTGCACCGCACGTAGCGGGCGCTATAGCCGTATTGCGATCGCTCTTTCCCGGCGATACTATTGACAAAACTATTAGTAGGCTAACAAATACAGGCGTGCCAATCACCGATGCCCGCAATGGCATAGTTAAACCGCGTCTCAATCTTTTAGCAGCTAGTGAAACGGTTATCCCTCGACCAGTAAATGATAACTTTGCCAGTGCTATTCCAGTCAGTGGTAGTTTGGCGGCGGTGACGGGGACAAATACTGATGCAACTAAAGAAGCTGGCGAAGCCAATCACGC
This sequence comes from Aliterella sp. RAGGC_92, assembly GCA_030826005.1. Lineage (GTDB taxonomy): Bacteria > Cyanobacteriota > Cyanobacteriia > Cyanobacteriales > Chroococcidiopsidaceae > Aliterella. The sequence continues at coordinate 1,382 of JAPJOW010000065.1, read as the reverse complement.
AGGGCTAAATGGCGGTAAATCTGTGTGGTGGTCGTGGACTGCACCAAAATCAGGCAACGTGCAAATTACAACCGAAGGTAGCGACTTCGATACCTTACTTGGCGTTTATACTGGAGCATCTGTTGCCAGCACAACCCAAATTGTCGCAGATGACGATAGCGGCGCTAATCGTACAAGTATAGTAACTTTTAATGCTGTTGCTGGTACTACTTACCACATTGCCGTAGATGGAGACAATGGCGAATCGGGAAATGTTGCTCTGTATATTAATGCGGTTATTCCTGCTACAGACTTTAACAACGATGGCAAAACGGATATTCTCTGGAATCGTGATGGATATCTCGCTGTTTGGCTGATGGACGGGATTAATTTAGCCAGCAGTGTAGAAACTGTTCCCAGCCAAGCAAATAGTACAAGCTGGAAACCTGTAGGTACGGGCGACTTTAACAACGATGGCAAAACTGATATTCTGTGGCGACACAGTGCGGGTTTTCTTTCTCTATGGCTAATGGATGGGACAAAGTTGATTAGAGGTTCTAATCTTAGTCCCCGTCGATTGTCTGACCTAAGCTGGAAAATTGTCGGTACAGGAGATTTCAACCGAGATGGTAATGCTGATATTCTCTGGCGCAGTGATGCTGGTTTTGTTTCTGTTTGGTTAATGGATGGGGCGAATTTACTTGGTGGCGTTGAACTCAATCCTAATCAAGTAACAGATACAACCTGGAAACCTGCGGCAACTGGCGACTTTAACCAAGACAGCAAAGTCGATATTCTCTGGCAACGCGATGATGGTTCTCTCAAAGTTTGGTTGATGGATGGGACTAACTTAACTAGCGAAGTTAATCTCACTCCCGTTGGAGATACAAGTTGGAAAGCTGTCAGCACTGGAGACTTCGATCGAAATGGTAAAACCGATATTTTGTGGCGAAATAGTGATGGTTATTTATCAGTATGGTTTATGGATGGAACTAATTTAGTAAGTACCACTTTTCTTAACCCCGATCGCATTCCTGCCGATACTGGTTGGAAGCCTGTAGGTACGCCTTAGTAATTGCAAACCCTAGAACTTCCTGCATAAATCCCCTTCCTCGCCCCCAATTTTCTCAGTTCTGGAGGAAATCGGATTTAGCGAAGATTTGCGACAAAATTATCCTTCAGGAGGTTCTGGAAGTTTGTTGGTAGGCAATGTGCAATCTTTGTCAAAAAAAATTCCTAATCCTAAATTTTTATGTTAAAGATACGACTTTACTTTTGTTTAATTAAAAATTAGTTAGCAGGTATTTATTAAAAACTCAATTAGAAAATATGTTGGACATAAAACAACTGACGATCGCATCTTTAAGCGGAATTTTACTAAGCTTAATTACTAGCCCTACTTG
>JAPJOW010000329.1 GCA_030826005.1 Aliterella sp. RAGGC_92 | reverse complement strand
CTTCGCGCGAATCCAAAACTGCTACTACTTGCCCCTTTTTAACAATGTCGCCTTCTTTGACCAATAACTGCTCCAAGCGATCGCCATCCAAGGCTACCGGGGCAGCCAAGCTGATTGTTTCTGCTTCTGGCTCTAATCTCCCTAAAGCCGTCACTCTCTTGGCTGGAGGCGCTGTTATGACTGGCTCTGGGGACGATTGGGTTAGTAACCCCGATTGAGAAATGCCGTAATAGGCGATCGCACTTGTAGCCGCAACCCCTGCTATAACTAAACCAATTAGTTTTTTATTTAAGGGTATGGGAAAAAGGCTTGCATCCTTCATTTTTTCTCTCCCCTATAATTAGCTAACATTTCACCTACCAAAGCTCCTTGTTCCGTGTAAGAAATAGTTTCTTCACCAAATAACCGCCGTAACATCAAGCCGTATAGCAAGTTAAAGATAAAATCGACAATAGAGCGATCGCTAATTTGCATATAATTAGCTAGTTCCAAAATTGTCTGTTCGTCTAATTCTTTGAGCTTTTCTTTGACAGAACTATCAGACCAGTCACTGTGTTGATTAAAATCAATCCACAGCAACGTTTGCTTACTTATATGGTCTTCATGTTTGGCAACAAATTGAAATAAGCTCTCAATTCGTTCTTTTAAGGTTGGTGGATTTCCTGCTTCCGCCAAAAAGTGCATCACATTTTGTCGTTCTAGTTCTTCTGTCAACTGTAAAAATAAAGCTTCTTTGCTAGGAAAATAGTGATACAACGTTCCTGTAGAAACGCCTATTCCTTGCGCTAACTGCCGCATAGTAATTGAGCTATAACTTTTTTGAGCAAATAAGTCAAAACTTTTCATCAGCAGTTCTTGGCGGTACTGGTCGCGGTCAACAATCTTCGGCATACAGGGCAATAAACTTACATACCTATAATTATCTCCGATCGCTTATATTTTATATCGAACATAAGTTATAAAATAACAGATTGTTAATTGAGGTGCAAGAGAAGGTAGGTTTTAAAATTCGCGCTGGGCAAAAATAAAAATTGCGATCGCTAAAATCAACACAATATAAACCACGCCATAAGCAGCATTGGCTAGAAGTGTTAGCGAGTTGGGTAATAAATCCATGCCGTAAACTGCTTGATTTTTTAAATCTAACCGCGATAAGTCAGGCAAAATTAAATATAAAGTGTGAGTTAAGCGCTCAAAACCAGGATTTTTACTAATTCGCCCAATATTAACTAAGTCTTGGCTAAAATTGCCCATTAAGAACACTGCGAAAGTTAGCAGCGTCGCAAGTACCGAACTTGTAAAAACTCCCAAAGCCAAAGCAAAGGCAGTAATTAAACTTAACTGCAAAAATAAAAATACCGCCGCCAGCAGAATACTACTAAAATAGTAAGTAATACCTTGAAATTGCAACAACGCTAGATAAATTACCGTCATCACCGTTACAAGTAAGGCTAAAACGCTCGATAAACCTACGTGCTTGGCAACAATAAATTCAGCGCGACTAATCGGTTTGGCAATCAAAGATAAAACTGTGCGTTTTTCGATTTCCTTGCTAACTAACCCCGTACCCACAAACACCGCCACAATTAAACCTAAAATATTCATCGCGGCGAGTCCAAAATCTAGAAAGATTTTATCCTCGGTACTAGCGGCTATTTGCGGAAGTAGCTGCATGACAACTACCATTAACAAGGCATAAAAGCCGATAATGTACAAAATGCGATCGCGAATTACTTCCCGAAACACATTAGTTGCCATCACAAAAATTCTGCCCAAACTCACTGGTAATTTCCTTTAATTTGTGGATGCAACGACGGGAATATTTGCAACTTGCAACTGTAATTTTTGGTCTGGATAGTCGGTAAGCTGCAATGATAGGCTTTTCACCTCATCAAGTAAAGCTGTAGGAATGCTAATTGTACCTGTATTATTTCCCTCTGGCGGTAATTCCTCTGGTAAGCCTTCGGTGTTGGCGCTTAAAGCTCGTCCGCGATCGTCGGTTACATCCATAAAACTATACAAAAAACGTACAGTGCGATCGCCTTTATTTTTAAAATCTAACTTTAATACCAAAGCACCACCAGAATACCGCGCCGAAGTGACGCTTAAAGTGACATCTTGATTGGTATTGCTGATGGGAAACCCTGGTTGAGGAGTTTCTTTTGCTGCCACCAACTGCGCTTTTGGCGGCATAATATTATTACTTTGAGTAGTTTGCCTAACTTTTTGCGGTCTAACTTTTTTACCCTTGCCAGCAATTCGGGCTTTAACGGTGTTGAGAATATCTTGCTCTTTTAACATTACAACCGCGCCCTCTTTTTGTGAAGTTGGCTTGCGGGTTTTGATTTTAGTTGCCGGACGCGCATCAGGCTTAGTTACACTTTTTAATGCTTCATGTCCAATTATATAAGCCAACCTCGAACTTACATAGCCCGAACCGATCATCAAAGTTAATAATACTAAAGTTAGAATCGCCGTTGAATTTAATTTCATTGTTCAAAATATATTTTTAGAAAAACTAATAAAGCCGTTGTTATGATAATATATGCCATTGGGGGAGACTTAGCTGACCAATAAGTATAAGCTCTATCCAGTAAAAATCGATCGTGCATCGATATAATAAAATGTAGTCTGCGGCAGTTGGCCGAGCGGTTGAGGCAACGAGCTCATAATTCGTGTTAGGCAGGTTCAACTCCTGCACTGCCGATTACAAATATTGCAACTATTAAGAAATTTCTTGTTTGTGCCATCCAGAAATGGAAGTGCTAACATTTGAAATCAAGCTAGGGGTGTCTGATAGTCCAGGCTGAGATAGTCCCTTAGAACCTGAGACTGGGTAATACCAGCGTAGGGAAGCTGTAATTAGAGGAATAAATAATGCGGACAGAATGGATTGCCAAACGCCAGGGGCAAAGCAATGTGTCACAAATGCACTACGCTCGTCAAGGTGTTGATACTGAAGAAATGCAGTATGTAGCGAAGCGTGAAAACTTGCCTGTTGACTTGATTCGTTCAGAAGTAGCGCGGGGAAGAATGATTATCCCTGCAAACATCAACCATCCCAACTTAGAACCAATGGCAATTGGGATTGCTTCTAAGTGTAAAGTTAACGCCAATATCGGCGCTTCGCCCAACTCCTCAGATATTGCCGAAGAAGTTGCTAAGTTGCATTTAGCAGTTAAATACGGCGCTGATACTTTAATGGATTTATCCACTGGAGGCGGAAACTTAGATGAAATTCGCACCGCAATTATTCAAGCTTCGCCCATCCCGATTGGGACAGTGCCAGTATACCAAGCATTAGAGAGCGTTCATGGTACGATTGAAAATCTGACCGCCGACGACTTTTTGCACATCATCGAAAAACACGCCCAGCAAGGAGTAGATTATCAAACTATTCATGCCGGGATATTAAT
>JAPJOW010000064.1 GCA_030826005.1 Aliterella sp. RAGGC_92 | reverse complement strand
CTTGGGTTTTTTGCCATTCTGCGTCTGTCAATTCTAGCAATAGGTTGTCTGATAACGATCTAATATGACTGGGATTTTGAGCGAGTTTTGTTTTCGCCTGGGTGTATTGCTGCCGAAAATCGGCAATTTTTGTAATTAATTTAGCGACAGCTTGCGGTGAATTCCAACTATAAGAATGCAACTCTATAATGGCTTCTGCGGTAGGACTATTTGCTGCCTCTACTTGGCTGCTAGAATTATTTTTAGCCGATCGCTCTTTAATCGCTGCTACTACTATTTTCCACTCACCTTCAGGACAATTACGCAGATAACGCTGCACTGAAATTGATAGCTCTGACGTGGCAATAAATGGAAAATTCCCAGCTATCAAGCGACTTTCATTACTTCTATCGAGTAATTGTTGCAGTTGCGCTTGGACTTGCTGAGTTACTACTTCGTCAATTTTTAGTATAGGTGCGGCAATTGTCCGGGCGGCTTTACGTTCGGCTTTTGTCGTTTCGATATCTGCTACGCGATCGCTATAAGGTGCGACAATTGTTTGCGGTGCAGTTGTACCTACTGCTAGTTTTGGTTGATTGTAAAATCGATGTCCCAAAATTGCCGTTAGCGCGATCGCTGCTAAACAAAAAACCGCTACCGAATGATACTTTTCCAGCCACTGCCATAACTTTAACCAAGATTCAACTAAGGGCAACCAAAAAGCAAGTTTTTTTGTCTTTTGACTTTCTCCGCTTGAGTTTTTTGGGACTAACAACGGTTGTTGTCGCCCTTTAGGTTTTGAAAAATCAAACAAACGCAGCTTTTTCATTCACTACCGCAGCTAGAAAGTAAACAAACAAATAACTTTTGGCTATTAGTTCCGGTGCTAACACTTGTATTTATTAACCTTTGGCGAATCGCGCAAGGCTTTGACAATTATTTAGTTCTCTTTTCTACCGCTAGTTATCCAATTTCTTAACGCGAACGAATGACGCGCGGTGCAGCTACTGCTGTAGACGTTAATTTAATTGTGCTGTCGTATGCTCCTGACCATACGGCAACTAATGAATCTGACAATTGTAACATTTCTATTTGGGTGGTAGCTTGCAAGTTTATAGTTGTCTGCCAATTACTAGGAATGTTTGAGATGCTATTATAAGCGCCCGATAGCGCGCCGACAATAGTACTACTTAGAGGCGATTGAATGCTTCTATTGATACTTAGTTTGAAGTCTTCAAGGGTACTCAAAAAATAATAAAATCCTAAAGCAATCGATTTACTGATGCGATCGCGATCGGGGTTGATTTGGCTGATAGTTTTCTCGATGCCTGCTTTTTGGTCTAATAATCCAAGCACCTGGATTAATGTGTCGCTTAAATCTGTACTTGGCGTGTCTATAAATGCGACTATTTGAGCAATTAACTTATTAGCTACGAGTTTTTCTGTCAAAATAATTGCGATCGCATACCCTAAAGCTAATATACCTTCTTGAATAATTGGTTCGTTTTCCCAAATCTTAGCTACTGCAAGCAAATTTTGGCGCAACTTAATGTTGTTATCGTGGTAAAAAAGCGCTAGGGGTAAAGTGGCGATAATCGCCTGCAAGGGCGTTAATTTTAGTGGTAAAAGCATTTTTGACCAGCTTTGGTAGTCAAAGCTGCCTAGTTCTACTAAACTTTGCGCTCCTGGAACGATAACTTTGGCAATTGAACTAGGTTTTATTTTGCCTGGCTGACTAATTTTTTCTCCTAAAGTTGCGCCTACCAAACTGCCACGAAATCGGCTATTTATTGAGTAACGCATAAAAAGTTGCCAGTTCGCTAATTTATTTATTTGCTGCTAAATGATGAATTAGCGCCTGCAAGCCTAAGCGATAGCTTTGCGCGCCAAAGCCGCTAATTTGCCCAATAGCTACGGGTGCAATATAAGAGTGATGGCGAAAACTTTCGCGCTGATAAATGTTACTTAAATGTACTTCTACGGTAGGCAATTTAACCGCAGAAATAGCATCTCTAATCGCTACACTCGTGTGAGTGTAAGCCCCAGCGTTAATTAAGATTCCTTGACAATCGCTGGCATTATGAATTGCGTCAACAATTACCCCCTCATGGTTTGATTGCATGGGAGAAACTTTCGCTTGCAGCTTTGATGCTTCTACCACTAACAAGCGATTAATTTCTTCCAACGTCACCGTACCATAGATTCCCGGTTCGCGTTTACCTAAAAGATTCAGGTTTGGGCCATGCAGCACCAAAATATTAAATAACTGCAACTGTTCTGTAGGCACAATGCTACACTAGCGACGACGCGAGCGGTCGTTGACAGGAATAGGGATAAGTTCTGGTTCTGGTTCTGCTTCTGGCCCCAACAAAGTTTCGATCAGCTTACGCGCCCAGTCTTTTAGCTTTTCCAGTACCTTTTCAATGTAGTCCATTGAGCCGATTGCTCCTACAATATCAGTTTAGTTTTCTAATCTACGTTAAAAATAACAAAATCTTACGATACATTAGATTATCTTAAGCTTATCACGGGGTTCTAGAGCAGATTCATCTGACTAAAGGTAGGCAAATAAACTTAAATATAAATATTTTTAACATTTCTACATATATCTTAAACTATTAACTGAGATTACGCTGTTAATAGTTGGAGGCGCAGACAGTCGAGGGCGCTGCAAAGGCTGAGGTGACGAATTAAAGTGCGGTCTTTTGTAGAGCCAAAGCGAAATTCAAAACTTTTAACTTGCTCGTTTTCTCCTGCCAGACCAATATATACTAGCCCCACAGGTTTAGTATCGCTACCGCCATCAGGACCCGCAATGCCTGTAATACTTAAGCCCCAAGTAGTGCCGAGTAGATTTTTGACTCCCAATGCCATTTGTTCGGCAACAATGGCACTGACAGCGCCATTTTCTGCTAGGTCTTGACTATCAACTTTAAGCAAAGAAGTTTTGACTTTATTGTCATAAGAAATAACGCCACCGAAAAAATACTGCGAACTTCCAGCAATAGTAGTCAGCATTTGTCCTAAACCGCCGCCCGTGCAAGACTCCGCCACGCTCAAGGTTTGGTTAGAAGCAATTAATAACTGCCCGACAACCGAAGCTAGGGTATCATCGTCAGCGCCAAAGTAATGTTTTCCAGCAATTAACTTTAATTGTTCCTCTACAGGCTGAACTATTTCCCGCGCCTCGGAAATTGAACTTGCTAGAGCAGAAACGCGCAAATAAACTTGCCCCAAACTGGCGTAAGGCGCAACCGTAGGATTAGACAAATCAAAAAATGGCGCTACTTTTTCCGCCAAAGCCGACTCCGCAATTCCCCAAAATCTTAAAGTCCGGCTGTAAATAATTTGTTGTCCAAAGCCGAGACTTTGCAAGTAAGGTACAGCACTTTGCTGCCACATCAGGCGCATTTCTGAAGGTACGCCAGGAAAGGTAAAAATAATTAGTCCGGGGCGGGGTTGCCAGATGACTCCAGGGGCAGTACCGCTAAAATTGGGTAAAACCTCCGCTCCTTGGGGTAGCAACGCCTGCTTGAGGTTGCTAGGGGTCATTGGGCGATCGCGCTGGGCGTATTTATTGGTAATATCAGCAACAATTTCGGGATGCTCTACCAAAGCTACCCCAAAAAATTCTGCCAAAGTTTCGTGAGTCAGGTCATCGGGTGTCGGGCCAAGCCCGCCAGTAAAAATCAACACCTGGGGTTGTTTTGCCGCATCTTCTGTCCTAGAAATTGCAATTTCTACAACTTGCTTGATTCTGCTTGGATTATCGCCAACTACTGTTTGGTAATAGTGACTAATGCCTAGAAGTGCTAATTCGGTAGCTAAAAACTTGGCATTACTGTTGAGTATGCTGCCTAGCAATAACTCTGTCCCTATACAAATAATTTCCGCACTCATAAATAATTTTTAGCTTTAAGGGAATAGTTAAGATTGCCTAGCGTGTCGCCAAACGTGCCAACTTGCATAACTAAGCAAAGAAGTTGCAGCTATAGCATAAGCAATTCCGCTCGGTATTCCGGCAAAGGCTAAAGCCAAACTACCAACCCATAAGGTTAAGGCGTAAATAAATAACACCGTTAAGCGATGAGACAACCCCGCTTGCAATAAACGATGATGGAGATGGGTTTTATCTGCTAGAAAAGGCGATTTTCCTTTACGCAGCCTAGTCAAAATGACCGTAGACATATCTACAATTGGCACTGCCAAAATTAAGTAGGGTAATAGTACTGCCGTCACCGCCGTACCTTTAACTAAGCCAATTACACCCACCCCCGCTAGGGTAAAGCCCATGTAATACGCTCCGCCATCGCCCATAAAAATTTGTGCGGGGTTAAAGTTATAGCGCAAAAATGCCAACGCTCCCCCAGCCAAAGCCGCCGCAATTAATGCCGCCGCGCTTTGCTGCATAAATAGCGTCACAATCAGCATTACAACCGCCGCAATCCCCGATACTCCCGCCGCCAAGCCATCTAAGCCATCAATCCAATTAATGGCGTTTGCCATGCCTACTAGCCAAATGATTGTAATAGGTAAGCTTAAAAAGCCCATTTGGACTAGCCCAATACCAGGAATACTGAGAAAATCGATATGTACGCCCATTGCCCAAGCTAAGGTAGCAAAGATTATTTGCAACAATAGACGCAAGAAAGGAGATAAGTTAAATAAATCGTCTGCTAAACCGATCGCAAAAAAAGCAAGTCCTCCTAGAGTAACTCCCCAAATTTCCCACTCGGTTTCTGGGCTAAGTATGCCAAAGCCCCCAGACCACCAGACAATTAATAGGGCAAAAAGCGAACCTAGAAAGATTGATATTCCACCTAGGCGTACCATTGGTCGTTGATGCACTTTGCGATCGCTTGGCGCGTCAACTTTGCCGCTTTTAACTCCAATTGTTTTGACGAGCGGCGTAGTCCAAATTACTACTAAGGCAGAGACGAGAAAGGCAATAAGATGATAAATCTGATAAGGCATTTGCGATCGATGGCTTGCCGATACAGAATTTTTGGCAAAATTGCTCCTATATTACTACAGTTGCGGCATAATTTTCTGTTAATAATATTGCCGTAGAGACATTGTTGTAAACATCGCGACATTGCCGTAGAGACGTTGCACTGCAACGCCTCTACCACCACCATTAATTACGGTCGTTTAAACGAGGGCAGGTAGGGAAACCGTTAGATGCGGGTACAAGGGAAAACGATCGCATAATGCGGCTACTCGATGGCGACAATCTTGGGCTATTGTTTCATCTTGGGGATTGAGCAGGCGATCGCTAATGATATTGGCAATTTCTGCAAATTCGGTTTCTCCCATGCCTCTAGTTGTCATTGCGGGCGTACCTAAACGCAAGCCGCTAGTAACAAAGGGCGACTGCGGATCGAAGGGAACGGTATTTTTATTGGCGGTAATATTGACACCACTAACTAATCTATCGCCTTCTTTTCCGGTCATGTCGATGCAGCGCAGGTCAACTAGCATCAAATGATTGTCCGTGCCGTTGGAAACAATTTTAAAGCCTCTTTTTTGTAATTGAGTTGCCATAGTCCGAGCATTATCAATCACTTGAGCGGAGTATACTTTGAAGTCTTTACTCAAAGCTTCGCCAAAAGCTACCGCTTTACCGGCAATAACGTGTTCTAAAGGGCCGCCTTGAGTCCCAGGGAAAACTGATTTATCTAGCTTTTTGCCTAATTCTTCATCGCCCGTTAAAATCAAACCGCCTCTAGGCCCGCGTAAAGTTTTATGAGTAGTAGTTGTCACAACATGACAGTGGGGAATGGGGCTTGGATGCAGTCCTGTAGCTACGAGTCCAGCAATATGAGCAATATCTGCTAGTAAATACGCGCCTACTTCATCGGCTATTTGTCTAAACTTGGCAAAGTCAATAATTCGCGGGTAGGCTGAATAACCGCAAATTAAGAGTTTAGGACGGTGTTGCAGGGCTAACTCTCTAATTTGGTCGTAATCTAGCTGTTCGGTTTCTGGATTTACGCCATAATGACAAACTTTAAACCACTTACCCGATACATTGACAGGAGAGCCGTGAGTAAGGTGTCCGCCGTGAGACAAATCCATGCCCATAATTGTATCTCCAGGCTCTAGCAGCGTCAGGAAGACGGCAAAATTTGCTTGCGCTCCTGAATGAGGCTGCACGTTGGCATGAGCCGCTCCAAATAGCTGTTTGGCGCGGTCGATGGCTATTTGTTCGATTTTATCTATATACTCGCAACCGCCGTAGTAGCGCTTTCCTGGTAAGCCTTCAGCATATTTATTAGTTAGTACCGAACCTTGGGCAGATAGTACCGCCGCCGAGGTAAAGTTTTCACTCGCAATTAGCTCCAAATGGTCGCGCTGGCGTTGGAGTTCTTCATTAATTAAACTGGCGATCGCATTATCGGTTTGGGCAAGAATGTCTAAGTTACTTAGGCTCACTTCGGCTATTCCTAGAAATTTCACAAAGGTTTAAATTTTTTAGCAAGGCAAAAAGTAATCGCAGCCAACCACCAATCTGCATTGCGAACAATTCATCATAACATTTTCGTTTGCCTTCCCTAGGCAGAGTAATTCTGACCGTGCATATTAAACTATGTATTTTTTCTCACAATCTGTTATGACGATTGGCATAAAATAGATTTAACTGAAATTAAGGCTATACCGGAGAAACTGGGATGTTAGTGATTTTGATGGAAAATCAAATCCTTGCTCCTCAACACGTTTGCCCAAGCTGTTTGCTTGCCGATCGCACAGGTCAACCCCGTTGGAGTAATGGAATTTTGCGTTGCGGTCGAGCAATAAGTAAAGTTGCCGTAGAGCAGCCAGAACAATATCAGTGTTTGATGGGCTTTCGCGTCGCTAATATTGAGTAAAGTGACAAAACCTACGAGTTATCTGCGTTATCTTAAGTTTATTAGACCTAGTTTCAGGAGAACGCAACAATGAGTTTGCGCGGATCTACAACAATTAAAGAGCGAATTTTTGCTTGCTTACCTTACTTACTACCCTTAATTGAAGGATTAATGTTTTTTAGCGGTTACTTATTCAAACAGTTTCCAGCGCTAACTTTAGCCTTCGCGCCTCTGTTTCCGTTAATCCAAATCTATACAAGCATTCCTTTTGCTGGGATAATCATCTTTTTTGCCTTATTTCTCTTGGTAGTTAGAAACGAATCTATTGCTCACTTTATTCGTTTCAATACAATGCAGGCAATTTTGATCGATATTGTCTTAGTTTTGTGCCAGTTAGGTATACAAATTTTTGGGGCGAGTTTTGCGGCGGAAATTCTTAGCAATACGGTATTTATTGGTGTAGTTGCGGCGGTTGGTTATTCAGTCATCCAGTCGGCTTTAGGTCGTTACGCTGAAGTTCCAGTAATTTCCGAAGCAGTGCATATGCAAGTGCGTTAATTAATAACTTGAGGGCGGGAAGAAATCACAGTGTTTTCTAAGCGCCCAATACCTTCAATTTCTACGCGGATGCGATCGCCTATTTGTAACTCCCCGACCCCCGCCGGCGTACCTGTAAGTATTACATCTCCTGGTAGCAAGGTCATAATTTGACTAATATAAGATACTAAAAAATCCGGCGAAAATACCATCTTTTCGATAGAATTAGATTGCACGGGTTCGGGATTGTCGTTAAGAAAAGTTTGTAAAGTCGCGGCGGCGTTTAATTCGCGGACAATCCAGGGGCCTAGAGGACAAAAAGTATCAAAGCCTTTAGCTCGCGTCCACTGAGTATCTTTTTGTTGCAAGTCTCGCGCAGTTACGTCATTAGCAATAGTATAGCCCCAAATTTTACTATGAGCTTGTTCGGGAGTGCAAGAAGACGTGCGATCGCCAATTACTAGCGCCAATTCTCCTTCATAGTCTACCCTTTGGGATTGAGGCGGATAGACAATAGCTGAAGCAGTGGGAATAATTGCTGTAGATGGCTTTAAAAATAACAAAGGCTCTTTAGGTACGCTCCCTCCCATTTCTTGCGCGTGGTCTACATAATTTTTACCTACAGCAACAATTTTTCCCGGAGCGCAAGGAGCGAGAACTTGATAGCGGTCTGGTTCTAACTCTAAGTCTATAGGTTGTCCTTGCAACCAAGGCGGAGCATCTAATACTTGAACATTTTGGTTGAGTTGCAGTAACCCATAATAAACTCGTCCCTGCAAGTCTTGAATGCGGATGTAACGTTGCGCCATAGTTTTTTCTTACTTAGAAGTTTGTCTCAAATGTTTAGTTGTAGATCATGAGGAATTTTACATTTACATATTTAATTGTTTACTTTAGCTGCTAATCAGCTTAAATATGCCAGTAAAAATTGATAATTGCTGATAATGCAATATTTTGGGATGCAATCTGATAGAATAGAAAATCCTTGTTGCTTAACTAGAGTTGAAGCAGCCAAATTGTCCATAAGGAGACTAAGACCCGTGCAGATAGTTTACGAAACAATGTATATTTTGCGTCCTGACTTAAGAGAGGAGCAAATAGAGCAAGCAGTTAACAAATACCAAACCTTGATTCAAGAACAAGGTGCAGACCAAATTGAAATTCAAAATCGCGGTAAACGTCGTCTTGCTTACGAAATTGATAAGCAAAGAGAAGGCATTTATATTCAAATGAACTACCAAGGGCCAGGAACTTTAATCGCACCCTTAGAGCGTTCTATGCGTTTGAGTGAAGAAGTAATTCGCTACTTAACGATCAAGCAAGAAGTTTCGGAAAAGTCAACGGAAGAAGATAATGATAGCGAAGAATAATCGCTAACAATTAAATTAATAGTTTTAAAGCAGAAAGGCAAAAGATATATCTTTTGCCTTTCTTTAAATTTACGTTTCTGCTAGGCTACTAAACTAACTTTTTCCACATCTGCTTTTACCGCATCGTAGTTATCATAAATTTCAAATACTGAATCTAGTTGAGTTAGTTCAAAAATCAGCTTAACCGAAGCTTGCAAATTGCAAAGTACAAGCCTACAGCAACTTTCACGAGTATTTTTTAAGGCTCTAGCGAGAGCAACTAGCCCCGAACTATCCATAAAATCAACTTTTTCTAAATCGATAATCAACAAGGTTTGGGCATTAGTTAATATATCTAACAATTGTTTTTCTAAAGCCTTACCACCTTGTAAGTCTAAGCGTCCCTGTGGTTGAACTAGAATTAATTGATATTGGTTTGTGTTATTCATAAATTTAACTATGTACCTGATACTCTTAATAAGACTAATCAACACGGAATCGAACAAAATAGACTTTTTATAAAATAGCTATAAGGTTCACTAATTTAGTAATTGGAAGATATTTCCAGCCTTGGTCTTAGTTACTTTAATGTAAACACACGGCTTTAATAAATTTCCGTGCATACCAATGTATTTATTGAATCTTTATGCCATTAAGTCGCTTTTGTAAAGTTTTTGTAAAGCATCTAAGCGCTATTTCAGTTAAATTGCCGCTTAGTGCCTGTATATTTACTTACAGCAACGAAGCCTACAAGCATGATGCCCCAAATAGAGGGATTTAGTTTGACACTCTCGATCGAATCGCGCCAAGATAAAGAAAAGTAAAACTTTGTAAAGGCAGCAAGTTAATGTTGGCGGAAGTCATCTCCCTAGAAACAATCCAAGAAATTGCTCAACATTACGGCTATTGGGCGGTTTTCGGGGGAATACTACTTGAAAACTTAGGTATTCCTCTCCCTGGCGAAACCGTGACTATAGTAGGAGGATTTTTAGCAGGTAGCGGTCAGTTAAATTACTGGTTTGTTTTAACGAGTGCTATTTTGGGAGCGGTAATTGGCGGTACTTGTGGTTACTGGATAGGAAGGTATGCGGGATGGGCATTTTTGCTCAAACTCGGTAAGTTTCTGCGTATTCCTGAAACTAAGCTAGAAGAAATTAAAGCTCAGTTTACTGAAAATGCGGGTAAAGCCGTATTTTTCGGACGTTTTATTGCTTTACTGAGAGTTTTTTCGGGTTTGCTGGCGGGAATTGCCGAAATGTCTTACGGACAATTTTTTTTGTATAACTTAGCTGGAGCAATAGTTTGGGCTTCGGTAATGGTCACTTTGGCGTTTTTTGTGGGAAAAGTTATTGCTTTAGAACAATTAATTGCTTGGGTAGGTCAATTTACTTTAGTCGCTTTTGGTTTAGTTGCAGCTTGGCTATTTATCCCGCCTTGGTTGGAAGCACGTAAAACAAAAGAGTTAAAAAGTGGAGAGTAAAGAGACAAGGAGAGGGGGAGATTTAATAGGTTTCTGTTCCTTGCTCCCTCCTCGTCCCTCTTGGTTCATCAGCGATTCTGTTGCGACCAAATCCGCGTTGGTAGCCCCCAAACATAAATAAATCCTTCGGCAGCTTTATGATCGAATTGGTCATCTGCTCCGTAGGTTGCTAAGTCTGGAGTATAAAGAGATTGGCTAGAGGAGCGTCCGACAATTGTGGCATTACCCTTAAATAACTTAATGCGGACGCTCCCGGTTACTCGCTCTTGAGTTTTTTGGACAAAGGCATCTAAAGCAGCTTTTAAGGGACTGTACCACAGCCCGTTATAAATAATTTGACTGTAAGTTTCTTCAATACCGCGTTTGTAATGAGTCACATCCGCCGTTAGAGTCAAGCTTTCTAAGTCGCGGTGGGCTTGAATTAAAACCAGTAGCGCCGGGACTTCGTAGATTTCCCGCGATTTTATACCTACCAAGCGGTTTTCCACCATGTCGATGCGCCCGACTCCGTGAGTACCTACAAGCTCGTTTAGTTGCTTAATTAGTTCGACCGGAGCAACGGATTGTCCGTTTAAGGAAGTGGGGATACCGCGCTCGAACCCAATTTCTACATATTGTGGCTCATTTGGGGTATCGGCGATCGCACGAGTCATTAAATATATTTCTTCTAATGGCTCGTAGCTAGGATCTTCTAATGGCCCAGCTTCTATGCTACGCCCTAGCAAATTGCGATCGATACTGTATGGAGAAGATTTTTTTACTGGGGAAGGAATGCCAAACTTTTCTCCATAAGCAATGGTTTCTTCTCGACTCATTCCCCATTCTCGTGCTGGTGCTAAAACTTTGAGTTTTGGATTGAGGGCGGCGATGGAAACATCAAAGCGCACTTGATCGTTACCTTTTCCAGTACAACCATGAGCTACCGCATCCGCGCCGTACTCCTTGGCGGCATCTACTAGGAGTTTAGCAATCAAAGGACGCGCTAAGGCGGTGGAAAGAGGATAGCGATTTTCGTATAAGGCGTTTGCTTGCAAAGCAGCAAAAGCATAGTCTTTAACAAAATTTTCGGTAGCATCAACAACCAAAGACTCGCTTGCACCCGATTTTAGCGCTTTTTCTCGGACTGGTTCTAGTTCATCGCCCTGTCCTAAATCTGCGGCGAGGGTAATTACTTCTTCAACGCCCCATTCTTGTTTGAGATAGGGAATGCAGACTGATGTATCTACTCCACCGGAATATGCCAATACAACTTTTTTAGCACGACCCATTAATTTTTACTTCCCGCAAAACAACGAGTCAATATTATCTAACTAAATCAGCCCTATTCACAGTTAGCAATGGTACAAATTTGTAGCAATAGTTCGATTTAACTTTATGTAAGCTTGGTTTTTCCAGTGACATACTGAGATAAGTGGGATTAATTAGGGGGTGACGAGTGTTTTTTAGTATTGTTATTCCAACTTACGATCGCTTACCAATTTTAACTAAGTGTCTCAAAGCTCTGGAAAATCAACATATTCCGGTGGATGATAGGGCAATTAGCGGCTATGAAATTGTGCTAGTTGATGATGGCTCAACTGATGGTACTTTAGAATACTTGCAAGAAATGGCGGCAGATTTTCCCCATCTAAAAACTTACTTGCAAAACCATCAAGGGCCGGCGGCGGCGCGCAATCTTGGCGTAGAAAAGGCGTTGGGCGATACAATTATTTTTATTGATAGCGATCTAGTTGTTACGGAAAACTTTTTGGTTGCTCATGCTCAAGCGCTAACTAATGCTAATAGCGATCGCATTTTCACTTACGGGCGGGTAATTAATACTTGTAACTTCGACGATCCTACGGCTGAACCCTACAAGCTTACAGATTTTTCGGCGGCTTATTTTGCGACAGGAAATGTAGCAATAGCGCGTCACTGGCTAGACAAGGCGGGTTTATTCGATACTCGCTTTCAACTCTACGGCTGGGAAGACTTGGAACTTGGCGTTAGACTTAAAAAACTGGACTTAAAATTAATTAAGTGTCCTGATGCGGTAGGCTACCACTGGCATCCACCTTTTGCTTTAGCCCAAATTCCCAACCTCATTGATAAAGAAATTCAACGCGGACGCATGGGCGTTTTGTTCTACCAAAAGCATCCTACTTGGGATGTACGGATGATGATTCAAATGACCCCATTGCACAAAGTTCTATGGGGAATTTTGTCTTTAAACGGACTCTTGAATGAAAAAACAATGTCTCCATTTTTACAATGGCTCATTAACCAAAATAAACCCCAACTAGCGCTAGAAATTGCCCGGATTTTTCTGAACTGGTACAACGTCCGGGGTGTGTATGCTGCCTACGCTCAAATGCGTCAAGCTTCTAGTTTGTGATATACTAGAAAAGTTGTCTAAACTCACACATCCAGTTTTTTCGGGTGTTTCTTAAGTAAGAAATACGCCTGGATGGAGGATTAACCCGAATAGGAGCAAAAAATATGCCAGTAGTTTCATTGGCTCAAATGATGGAGTCGGGAGTTCACTTCGGGCATCAAACCCGGCGGTGGAATCCAAAAATGGATCGCTATATCTACACTGCCCGTAATGGCGTTCATATCATTGACTTGGTGCAAACAGCCCAACTAATGGACGACGCATACAACTATATGCGGACGGCCGCAGAACAAGGAAAGAAATTTCTCTTTGTTGGTACTAAGCGCCAAGCCGCCGGAATTATTGCCCAAGAAGCTAGTCGTTGTGGCGCGCACTACATTAACCAACGGTGGTTAGGTGGGATGTTGACCAACTGGACGACAATCAAAACTCGCGCCGAACGGTTGAAAGATTTAGAACGCCGAGAAGAAACTGGCGCTTTAGATTTGTTGCCCAAAAAAGAAGCTTCTATGCTGCGCCGGGAAATGGTTAAGCTGCAAAAATACCTTGGCGGTATTAAAACCATGCGAAAAATTCCCGATGTAGTGGTAATTGTAGACCAGCGCCGGGAGTATAACGCCGTTCAAGAATGCCAAAAGCTAGGAATTGAAATTGTATCAATGCTAGATACAAACTGCGATCCTGATGTTGTAGATGTGCCTATTCCTGCTAACGATGATGCGATTCGTTCGATTAAGCTAATCGTAGGCAAATTAGCCGATGCAATTTATGAAGGTCGTCACGGTCAGCTAGACCCCGGTGCGGAGGACTACTACGACGAATACGAAGGTGTGGAAGACTTCGAGGATGAGGAAAACGGATATACAGATTCGTTACCTCCTGATGAAACTGAAGAATAAGTTTTGATGTAAAACAATTCAAAACTTAAGTTTTGAATTGTTTTGGTCAGTAAGGTAGTTAGCTTTAGGCAACTACAGCGCAATACATAACTGTAATTCAAGTAGGGATTGAGGCAAGATGGCGGAAATATCTGCACAAGTTGTCAAACAACTGCGCGAAAAAACTGGCGCAGGGATGATGGACTGTAAAAAAGCGCTAAAAGAAACTGACGGTGACCTAACTCAAGCAATGGATTGGTTGCGGAAAAAAGGCATGGCTTCGGCGGCGAATAAAGGTTCGCGCGTCGCCGCCGAAGGCTTGGTAGACAGTTACATTCATACGGGTGGTAGAGTCGGCGTACTTGTAGAAGTAAACTGCGAAACAGACTTTGTAGCGCGTGGAGATGCGTTTAAAAAACTGGTACAAGACATCGCCAAGCAAGTAGCCGCTTGTCCTAATGTTGAGTATGTTTCGGTCGCAGACATTCCCGCCGAAATCTCTGATAAAGAAAGAGAAATCGAGATGGGTAAGGATGATTTGGGCAATAAGCCAGAAAATATCAAAGAAAAAATCGTCTCTGGTCGCATTGAAAAGCGCTTGAAAGAGATGACTTTGATGGATCAGCCCTTTATTCGCGATCAAAGTATTACTGTAGAAGAATTGGTAAAACAAAGTATTGCGACTTTAGGCGAAAATATTAGAATTCGTCGCTTTGCCCGATTTGTATTGGGTGAAGGGATTGAAAAGCAAGAAAGTAATTTTGCCGATGAAGTAGCCGCGCAAATGGGCAAAAACTAATCTTCTACGCTAATTGCTGAATAATGAAGGCAGGTCAAGCACGTTTGCGGCAGACCTGTCTTTATTTTTAGAATGTAAAAGTACATTTGTACCGGAGTTTTGCGTTTGCGCTGTGGTAGTTATGATCGAACAAATAAATCGCGATATTGCGGCGCTAGAGGAAACGGTCAAAGCGATCGCAATTGAACTTGAAAATGCTTATATTAGTTATTTGACGGCTTTGGGGCAAGGAGTCACAAAGCAACTAATGCTGGCAACTTATCACTTGTGTACCCAAGGCTACCCAAAACAGTTTATCAGCTTGACAGTGAGCCAAAGGCAGCAGTTGCAGCAAGACCTCCGCAAGTTGACGCAAACCGCCGCCGAACAGTTGCTAAAGCACCCCCAAGCCGAGGATAGTTTTGAATTTTCTTTTTTGCAGGAAGAAAAAAAGAGCTTTTCCGACCCGGTAGAGTTAATGAAGTGGCAGTTTCAAGTAGAAAATGCGATCGCAACCACCCTCAAAACTCTCTCTAGCCAAACAAATAGCCTCCTTCAGCAAGCAGAAATCTTACCGAACAACTTACCCCTTGCCCCCTTGCTAGAAGCGGCGACAAGTGCCTCAGACGGTGCGCCAGAAGTAACGAGCGGCTCGTCACCAAATCTATTAAACTTATTAATAGAAACAGATAGCGATAATGAATCTCAAGAATCTAGCGTTACCCAGATTATTGCCGTTCATCTGCGGCTGATAGAAATTGAATTTGCGGATGCTACAGTTCGAGCTAAACGCAATCAAATTCGCAATATTTCGGCGAAACTTGGTAAGTTAGAGCGCGATTATCAAAAAAAACAGCGCGAACGAGATGTCGCTGAGGCAGAAGCCGCTTGGCGGGCAAGTTGGTTTGAATCCTAGTTTAAAGTTTGAACGAAATGTATATTACTGACTCACCCGATTGGTTGCGCTTGCAAAAAGCCTTAGCAGTAGAGGCAGAAAGAGGCTTTGTTGACCTAATGGGAAAACAGTACCGTTTTAGCGAGTTTCTTAGTCTTAGCTTTGGTAAATCGCCCGATGGACTGCCTTTTGAGGAGCGCCAACGCTGGCAAGAAATGGCGGCAGAATTTGCTAATTATCCTCAACTAACTCTAGAAGAAAGGCAGAGTTTGGTCGCTAATACTCGCCGATATATTTATACTACTTTTCAATCTTGTTTGCCTGCCGAAGCGCAACCTTACAAACCCAAGGTAAAGTTAGCAAAAACTACACCCTTAGCGGCGGAAATAAACGAGCGTCTCAAACCAACCCTCGACCAACCCCTAACAAGCTTGCCTGAAATTGGAGCAAGGAGAGCAAATTATTTAGCTCGCTTGGGTTTATCTACCGTGCGCGACGTGCTATTTTACTATCCCCGCGACCATATCGATTACGCGCGTCAAGTTAATATCCGGGAATTGGGAGAAGGAGAAACGGTAACAATTGTCGGTAGAGTGCATCGTTGCAGTTGTTTTAGCAGTCCTCGCAATCCCAAATTAACAATTTTGGAAGTGATTTTAAAAGACAATACTGGGCAAATTAAACTCAATCGTTTTTTTGCTGGGAGTCGTTACTCTAATCGCGGTTGGCAAGAACAGCAAAAACGCCGCTACCCGCTTGATGCAACGGTTGCGGCTTCAGGATTAGTTAAAAAAAATAACTACGGCGCGACTTTGGAAGACCCGGAATTGGAAGTATTAGCAAATCCGGGAGATGCGATTGATTCGCTAACTATTGGGCGGGTAGTACCTGTATACGCGCTTACCGAAGGCGTGAGTGCAGATATGGTAAGACAAGCCGTAATTGCCGCCTTGCCATGCGTTAGTCAACTCAAAGACCCGTTACCTGCGGCTTTACGCCAGCATTACGAGCTAGATAAATTGAGTAATGCGATCGCAAATATCCATTTTCCCCCTGATGATACTGCTTTAGCGGTTGCACGGCGACGGTTAGTTTTTGATGAATTTTTCTACTTGCAACTAGGTTTATTGCAACGCCAATACAAAGCCAAACAAGTTCAAACTAGCGCGGTTATTGCTCGGACTGGGCAGTTAATCGAGCAATTTTACGAAGTATTGCCTTTTAAAATGACGGACGCTCAATCGCGGGTAATTAACGATGTTCTTAACGATTTACAAAAACCTTCTCCCATGAATCGTTTAATTCAAGGAGATGTGGGGTCGGGAAAAACTGTGGTTGCGGTTGTTGCAATTTTGGCAGCGATTCAATCGGGCTACCAGGCGGCTTTGATGGCCCCTACGGAAGTTTTGGCAGAGCAGCATTATCGTAAATTAGTAAGCTGGCTTAATTTGCTGCATTTACCTGTAGAATTGCTTACGGGTTCTACCAAAGCTGCTAAACGGCGGCAGATTCACGCGCAGTTAGAAACTGCCGAATTGCCATTACTTGTAGGCACTCATGCTTTAATTCAAGACCCGGTAAATTTTCAAAGATTGGGTTTAGTTGTCATTGACGAACAACACCGTTTTGGGGTGGGACAAAGGGCGGCGTTGCAGCAAAAAGGCGAAGCACCCCACGTATTAACTATGACGGCAACCCCGATTCCGCGCTCTTTGGCTTTGACACTGCACGGCGACTTGGACGTGAGCCAAATTGATGAATTGCCCCCCGGACGGCAAAAGATTCATACTACAGTGTTGACAGGAAAAGAACGCACTAATGCTTACGATTTAATTAGCCGCGAAGTTGCTCAAGGGCGACAGGCGTATATTGTTTTCCCTTTGGTGGAAGAATCAGAAAAATTAGATGTTCGCGCCGCCGTAGAGGAACATCAAAAATTGCAAGAAAGTGTTTTCCCGCAGTTTCAAGTAGGATTATTGCACGGTCGGATGAGTTCGGCGGATAAAGATGAGGCGCTAACGAAGTTTCGGGACAATCAGACGCAAATAATTGTTTCGACGACGGTAATTGAGGTGGGGGTAGATGTTCCTAATGCTACGGTGATGTTGATTGAAAATGCCGAGCGTTTTGGTTTATCTCAGTTGCACCAATTGCGGGGACGAGTGGGACGGGGTGCGGCGCAATCTTACTGTTTATTAATGAGTAGTTCTAAGGCGGAAACGGCGCGTCAAAGGTTGCAAGTATTGGAACAGTCGCAAGATGGGTTTTTTATCTCTGAGATGGATATGCGGTTTCGCGGGCCTGGGGAAGTAATTGGGACTCGTCAATCGGGGTTAGCCGATTTTACTTTAGCAAGTTTAGTTGAAGACCGGGAAGTTTTAGAATTAGCAAGGCTGGCGGCGGAAAAAGTTATTGAAAAAGATCCTTTGTTGTCTCGTTGGTCGTTGATGCGGGCGGAGTTGGAGTATCGTTATCAAAGGTTGATGGGTGGGGCGATTTTGACTTGACGAGGAGTATTGATTTATAAAAATCATCCTAGCTCGCCTAGGGTTTAAAATCCTGCTTTTATCGCTAAAACCTAGCTCGCCTAGGGTTTAAACCCGCTTGCTCATAGCTCAAGTCGGCTTAAGCCGACTAAAGAAAAATCTTTTATTATTTGGCAAGAAGTTTAATGTGTTTTTAGTTTTCTGGTAGAGATAGAAATAGAGTTGCTGCTAAATTAATTAAAAGCGGTAGTTGCGATCGCGCACCCAAAGACTAACAGGTACGCCATTACCTTGTTTATCGACTTTTATTTCCACCACAAGCGACTGCTGTTGTCCTCTTTGAGCGAGATTAATTGCTTGATTAATTTCTTGTTGCTGCGCTTCGGGAAAGTAATAAGTTTCCAATCCGTAACGAATCAAATTACCCGCTCCTCTGCCCTTTAAAGCTATCTGGTTGGCTGGTAAAGATACGGGGTTAGTTCCACTTACTTTTATAGGTTTCCAGGCTACAGGCGGCGTTTTTGCCCCGGCTGGTGGCGCTTCTAAGACTACATACAACTGCGTCTTAGAGTCGAGATAATTTGAACTTTTATTTTTTTGTTGCTTAACTATTTCTTGCCAACCTGGAAGCTTTTTTAAGTTTTCTGGGCGTGAAATGTTATAGCTTAAGGTTTGCGAATAACCCCGCAATACATCATAAGGATCTACAGGAATCGTCTGCAATACTACCGTTTTGCCTGTAACGTGCGTGTAGACTGATTGGGCGGGTAGCGCTAAAATTAGCCCAACTTGAAATAGTAAAGGTACAGCAAACCGCCAAATAGGGAGCGATCGCGTTTCTTCATTTTGTGTCATAACAGCCTTTTAAATTTTAATTAGTTGTGTTTTCAAAAGTTCTGACATATCTTTCAAACCATAGTCCAATCGCAATTACGCCAACTCCACACAAAACAAAGACTAAAGACTTGAAAAATAATCCTGTATTAGCTAAGAAAAACCAATTTAAAATTCTTAAAACTAATAGCAACAATCCAAACCAAAAAGCGCGTCTTTGACCGTGAGTTAAGCCTTCTCGCATCAAGCCAATAGACAAAATAAATAGCAGCGCATTAAAAGCAAAGGTGGCAAACTCTGGAAGTGGCGCGACGTAAGTATGCCAAATAGAAATTACAACAGAAATGCTTATCAATGAACCGATAACAACTGTTGTCAAGTCTTGAGATTGCAGAGGGCGGTGTCTAATCATTCTTTTTACTAAACGCACCCATTGCCAAATACCAATTGCGATTAAAATCAATAGACCTATTAATGGAAATAAGTTTACTTCTGATAAATCTCTGGCTAATGGTTCGCGCGACCAATTAGCCCACAAACTATAGAAGGAAAAAGAGTAAAATGTACCTGCTAGGTAGATAAGTGTAAGAG
>JAPJOW010000328.1 GCA_030826005.1 Aliterella sp. RAGGC_92 | reverse complement strand
GAAAAGTTGCCCCAATTCCGTTATTTTTCAATGACTGCACTTGATCTTGCATCAGGGCAATAAGCGGCGATACCACTACTGTTAAGCCTTTTCTCAGCAACGCAGGCAACTGAAAACACAAAGACTTACCGCCACCAGTGGGCATTACTACGAGCAAATCTTGATTATTTAGTGCTTGTTCGATAATCTGCTGTTGCCCCAAGCGAAAGCTAGTGTAGCCAAAATATTTTTTTAAAGCAGATTCTAAGGGCTGTAACTGAGGCATATAAGCCGAAACTTGCAAGAACTATATATATTTTCGCCTGCTTCAAGCAGAAATAGAGCATTTATTGATTTAAGTGGGAATCCGAACTTGTAGCAAAGGGGGCGGGGAAGGTAACTTTAGTTATGTACCCTTACTTAAATTAACTCAAAATCATGCCTAAAGCAGTTTGGAATGGTGCAGTTTTAGCCGAAAGCGATCGCACAGAAGTTGTAGAAGGAAATCATTACTTTCCGATGGACTCCATTAAGAAAGAGTATTTTAAGGAAAGCAACACCCACACAAGTTGTCCTTGGAAAGGGCAGGCTAGTTACTACAGTGTAGAAGTAGATGGGCAAGTTAACAAAGATGCTGCCTGGTACTATCCCAGCGCCAAAGAGAAGGCGAAAAATATAGAGGGTTATGTAGCTTTCTGGAAAGGCGTAAAAGTCGAATCGTAATATTAGGGGGCGTTATGCCCCCCATTGAAAATAGGCTTAGAGTGCGATCTCATAAAAGATAACTTTAAATTCAATATGAAAACCATCCAACAATTTACAGCGATTATTGAACGCGAAGGTGATGGATATGTTACCTTATGTCCTAAATTAGATATTGCTAGTCAGGGCGATACTGTTGAACAAGCAAAAAATAACTTAGCTGAAGCTTTAGAATTATTTTTTGAATGTGCAAGTCCCGTAGAAATCCAAAACCGTACCAAAGCTGAATAAACTATAACTTAAGGTAGATTTAAGGATTGTATTCAAACTCATTTTTATATCGCGCACCAACCCAGTCACTAGTTGGGGTTTGTCCGAGATCGTAAGTGTAACCAATATCCCAAAAACTGAGATCGTAAATAGTGCGATCGCGCAAGTATTTATTCATAAACTGGTTGAGTTTAGGATTGTTGCGATCGCCAGAGTATTCAACTGTTGTTTTTTCGATAACTACCATTTCTGCACTTTGCAAAGCTAAGGCGATCGCACTTTCTTTAGTTGGCGCTTTTGCTGCGACTATACGATGTTGGTATGTAAAATTCTACCCGCCGTGATATTATCCATAAATCGAAATAGGAGTGATTTTATCAAGTATAGATTGAATCGTCTGGGTATGCTGCGAGTGCGTGTAGGACTTTTTTGTACTTGCTAATTGCTAGTAATTGCGTGCAACGTAAACTTGCTATCTTGTTCGTCTTGAATCAGCAGTTGAACATTCTCAGGTTCGCACCATTGTTGAACCTTGACTAGCTTAACGAACTCATCAATTTTTAGGAAATTGAAAGCACCTCCATAAACATTAGCTTGCATAGCTTTCCCACCACCAGTAAAAGCAAACTTGCCAATATCAACCAGTTTGCCGTAGTCGTTCTCTTCCAGCCATGCGTTGATGTTATCCAATGCAGGAATACTATCTAGAAGTTCCATGTCATTGCTGTATTCTTCTGCAATGTTAAATATTAAGATGACATCTGTAACCCAACTCATCTTCTTAAACCTTGCGTTATGTAGTTAACCCGCGCGCAGTCTACCAAATAGCTAAAGTGAGTAGCGACAATCAATACATCTACCCCACTACGTTGTTAAGCTTCACGCACCCACTCTAATGATGGCTTTCGTTGCGATTTTACACAGTCTTGCAAATATAAATTAATCAAACTTTGATACGAAATACCTGTATCCTCAGCTAACTCCTTAAAGTAACTAACAACGTCTTCTTCAAGCCGAATTGTTACTTGCTTCTTAAGCTTCTTAATATACGGATTTTTTACAGATTGGGAGAAATCATACTCATCTTTCATAAAAGGAAACTCTTGTATTGTTGTTGCTCTCGTTTATTTGCCCTACGAGCCGAGAAAATACGAATGGTTTCTTCATCCTCTTTGTAGACGTGGCAAACTACTAACAATAATAGCGAGTCGCTCATGCCTAGCATTATATATCGATCCTCCTCTGAAGAATGTTCTGCGTCATAAAGCAAACGAGCATTTTCATCATAAAATACACTTTCTGCCTCACTAAACGAGATATCATGCTTTTTCTCGTTGAGTCTGGCTTTTCGCTCATCCCACTCAAATTTCAACTTGCATACACCTACATTGTAATTACAATGTATACCATAATTTAGTTGGATGCGTTGAAAATTACAGTATTAAATAATTCCTAGGAACTCAACTTATTTAATGCTTGGCTTCCTTTCCCATCTTGCCCCAGCGCGATCGCAATATATCATCTACTAATTCTGCTACTTGCTCGAATGAGCTATTTACTAGAATTTCCAACAGATTGCGCGGCGTATTAGGAATAGATGCGATCGCAAGAAGTAATTCTTCCGACTGTTGCAACAATTGCTCTGGCGCATCTACAAAGCCTTGTAACTCTGACGTGCTAACGGACACAAGAGATTGCATAACCATAGAAAAATTATTTTGCTAGTACTATTGTACTAATAGTAGCCCAAGATGAATTAAAAGTAAAATATGATACCAGCAATCACCCTAGTATTCGTTCTGTAGCAAAACTAATATCTGGGAAAGCTTGAATAAATATTTCACCAGTCTGGAATTTTTGAATACTCTGATAACTATTAGCTGTAGGCTCTCTAAATACTTCTATAACTTGCTCATTTACGTCTATTAGCCATACTTCTGTAATTTCACTACTTGCATACAAGGGAACTTTTATATTGCGATCACTTTCAATGGTAGTATCGGCAACTTCCACTAATAGCAATATATCCTGGGGTTGAGGGTGTCCGGCGGCGTAGAAGTCATCGCGGGGAAGAAGTAAAGCTAAATCGGGCTGAGGTTCGGAAAGATTGCTTAATACAACTGGATTTTGCACGATAACTGTAACGCGATCGCCCAATGACTGCAAAAAAAGTTTGAGCAATCGATTTACACAACTAGCATGACGAACACCAATGGGTGACATTTTTATAATTTCTCCTTGGATTAATTCGACGCGCTCGTCTTCGCTGAGAATACCTGCAACTAGCATCTGGTGATAGTCTTGGATACTAAATTGTCGTTTCAATAGTTGAGTTGACATAATAAACCTTTTTAAGAATGTAATATTTGTAGCAATTTAATTAAATGTTTGCTAGAATCGTTAAGCCAAATAAGCGGATGTGGCGGAATTGGCAGACGCGCTAGATTTAGGTTCTAGTACCGCAAGGT
>JAPJOW010000063.1 GCA_030826005.1 Aliterella sp. RAGGC_92 | reverse complement strand
TCTTCAATCTTGCGGCATTTGGCTCAAGCTTCTTTTCCAAATTGGGTAAACTCACCACAATTGCCGTTCGGTCTTCTAGGATAATCGAGCTAAATACGGCGGTATCTACTGTTTCTAAATCATCCACTCTGTCTTTATCAAAGACAGTGAAAACACAATCATCACCAAAGTAATTTCGCAATTCTGCTAATTTCAATGAATCGATCGCATTGAGGGCAGAGTCTAGTTCCTCTTGATAGTGTCTACTTTGCATGGGTAGCGATTGGGCGCGTTCTAGCTTCAACTGAGCAAACTCTCGGTAGAGAGGACTAATAGTATCTCGAAAGTTAAATTGCAAATCTTGCACGGCGATCGCTAAATTCTTGCGAATACCTCCTTCACCCTCTAAAGTGGCGATCGCGCGTTTGTAAGCATTGTCTGCCTCAACATCTTTTGCTTGTGCCTTAAAAATTCGCCCCGCCTGCCACTCCCATAAATAAAGACTATCTTTAGCACGCAGCTTGTCATTAGCTGCTAACCGTGCCTGATTAGTAAGTTCTAAGGCTTTATTGTAATCCTGGCGGCACTCGTAAACATGACCTAGTTTACCTAAAGCAAAAGATTGGGAGCGCGAATCTTTGATACTTTGAGCAATGGAAATAGCTTGTTCTAAAAGTCTTTCAACTTGTGGCTTGTTTGATTGCTCCAGAGGATGACATTGAGATGCAGAGAAACTATAGCTATTAGCATCCGCAAGTAACTTTAGTTCAGCTAAATCAATTGCTGCATAGACTTTATTTGCAGAATTGGGCAGGCTTTTCAATAAAACTAAGGCTTCTTGCCATGTTTGTTCAGCTAGGTTAGCAGTATCTAGTAAATTTAACTTCTTCAAGCGGGAATAAAGTTGAATTAAATTAATCAGCGTCCGCATTTGACTTGCTCTGTCGCTTCGCTCGCGAGTTAGTTCAAGACTACTACGGAAATAGCCTAAAGCTTTTGTGTAGTCAGAAGCCGCAACGGCGATAAATTCACTAGCTTTAGTATTTGCACTTCTTAAAGTAGCGGAATTAGCACGCTGTTCGCCCTGTTGAGCTTTACTAACGTAGGCATTACCCAGACTATTTAATACTGAAGCTCGATAAACTTGTAGGTTATTTTTTTGGATGATATTTAAGCTAGTTTCTAAAGTTTTGATGGCTTCATCCTGCTTTCCTCTAAGACGATAAGCTTCTCCCAAACTTCCTAAAGCCGCCGCTTCTCCCGAAAAGTCGCGAAATTTTCGGGCAAGTTGCAAAGCACTTCCTTCACTTTGCGGGCAATTGTCATCAGTTTGCGCCGCACCGCATAATAGAGAAATCGCTTCTCTAGGTTGTCCCAATCGGCTGTAGGTTTGCGCCTGTTCGACCAGCAGGCGTTCTACCTGCACAAAATCTGCCTTGGATCGATAGTTGGCGATCGCTGCTTGCCAATATTCTATTGCTTGCTCGAATTGACCGATTTGCTGATAGGCTAAGGCTAATTTTTCGCTCACAATTGCAGCATTTGCAAGGTTATTGGTGTTTTGATAGGTCTTCAAAGCTGTTTGCCAAGATGCGATCGCATTTAGCACCTCTCCTGCACGATATTGTTCGATTCCTTGCTGTACGAGTTGGCGAGGATGGGCAAATTGTGGGGTGGTTACGGTTTCTATTGCTGGTGCGGAGAAGGAGACTCGCTCTAGTCCCAAGCAAAGCGTGAAACTGCTTAAAAAGAGAACTACCACAAAGCAACAAACGTGAAGTTGGCGGTGTCGGCTTGGCATATTAGGATATGGTAAGTTCTTCAAAATATATTAAAAAGTTGCATAAGTAAGCAATGGTAGCTGCCTACTTATGCAAGGCGCGATCGCATAAGTAGGCAAACAAATTAGCACAACAGGTGAAGGCATAACTTCATCAACTTCATATTTACTGTAGTAAATTAAGT
This sequence comes from Aliterella sp. RAGGC_92, assembly GCA_030826005.1. Lineage (GTDB taxonomy): Bacteria > Cyanobacteriota > Cyanobacteriia > Cyanobacteriales > Chroococcidiopsidaceae > Aliterella. The sequence continues at coordinate 17,185 of JAPJOW010000063.1, read as the reverse complement.
CAAGGTTTTCTACTTGTGAAGAAACACCAGTAATAGATTGCTAAAAATGTTTAGGCGATCGCCTAATGAATGCGAGAAACTGGTTTAGTAAGTGCTGGCAGGGGAAAAGCGGCAAAAGACATCCAAACCCTGGGATGACACAGCTTTTAATGCCCACCCCCATCGTCCTTGGCAAAAAGGCGATCCCATTGTCAAACCCCAAGGAGTATATCGCCTCCCAAACGGCAAACTTATATTGAGTCGAGAATGTTCTTAAGTATATGAATATTTACCCAATCTGCCGATGGGCTGCCATCTCAGGTAATTGCATAGTGACTTGGCTTTGCCTTACCCCCAGTGCGATCGCTCAGTCCACACCACCACCAGGAGCAACTATTCCTCCAACTGCTCCTGAAGCGGTAGAGCAAACGCTCCTCCAACAACCGCCCCCCACTCCGCTCCCATCAGATACACCGACATTACCACCCCAACTCCAATTACCAACGCCTTCAACTCAAGATCCACCCCCCAGGACTTCCCCATCAAACACTCGCTTTTTCATTAAACAAGTAGAAATACTCGGCAACACTATCTTGCAGGAAGAAATTGCAGCTTTAAGCCAGCCCTACCAAAACCGCGAGGTGACGTTTGAACAATTGCTCGAACTAGAATCGGCGATCTCGCAGCTTTATATCGCCAAAGGCTACATTACTTCTGCCGCTTTCGTACTCAACAATCAAGACCTCAGTACTGGTATAGTCAAAATTCAAGTTGTAGAAGGCGAACTCAAAACAATTGAAATTAGTGGGTTAAGGCGACTGCGATCGCAATACGTGACTTCGCGCCTCAAACGCGCTACCTCTACCCCCTTAAACGAGCCACGTCTAAGAGCAGCCTTGCAACTATTGGAAAACGATCCGCTCATCGAGCAGGTAGAAGGCAATATATCTCCAGGAAGCATTCAGGGACGCAGTATTTTACGGATTAGCCTTACTGAAGCCGCCGCTTTTCATAGTGCGATCGCTTTTGAAAATAACCAAGCTCCCAGCATCGGCTCTATCCAAGCCAGCGTCGAAGTTAGCCATGATAACGCGCTAGGATTTGGCGATCGTCTCAGCGCTAGATACGGTCGAACGGAAGCTCTTAACCTCTACGATATTGGCTATAACATTCCTGTGAATGCGCTTAATGGCACTCTTAGCTTGCGCTACAACAACGACGATAGCCGCATTATTGAAGATGATTTCCAAGCTGTGGGGATTAGAAGCACTGCTCAAACCTATTCTCTTGGTTTCCGTCAGCCCCTCTTAAGAACACCAAACAGCGAATTTGCCTTCAGCTTAGGTTTAGATTTGCGGCGCAGCCAAACGTACATTCTTGATGACATTCCTTTTTCTTTCACCGCAGGAAGTGAAGATGGAGAATCCAAGGTAACAGTAATTCGGTTATCTACTGATTGGGTCAATCGCAATGTCCGAACAGTTTTAGCTGCTCGTTCTCAGTTCAGTATCGGGATAAATGCCTTTGATGCCACCATCAACGACACAGGTACGGACGGGCAATTTTTCTCTTGGTTGGGACAATTTCAATTGGTACAACAGTTATCATCTAGAAATCTTTTAGTAGCGCGACTTGCTACTCAGTTAACTCCTGATTCTTTACTATCTCTCGAACGTTTCAGTATAGGAGGCTTTGATACTGTTCGCGGCTACGGGCAAAACCAACTGGTTGCTGATAATGGCATCTTAGGCTCTTTTGAGGTACGCGTTCCCCTCACTTCCGACCCTAGCACATTGCAGTTAGCGCCTTTTTTTGACATCGGTACGGTGTGGAACAATCGAGAAATTGACCCCGATCCGACAACAATTGCTAGTTTAGGATTGGGTTTGCGTTGGCTAATTAAGCCAAATTTATTATTGCGCTTAGATTATGGCATTCCCTTAGTTTCCGTTGGCGATCGCCAAAACTCCCTACAAGAAAACGGACTTTATTTTTCTTTGCGCTATCTGCCATTTTGAAATCTTTACAGGTTCTAGGTCAACTTAATTGCAGACTTGTGCAATTGGATTGGCTGAGATTGCTTGTTAACTTGACACAAAAGGTTAAAGCATTTTCTCTATTCGACCTTTTATTGTGTAGATCGGGCAAACGGTTATTAATAGCAACGATTTCCGTAACCCCTTGTTAGTTTAAAACACTTTCAAACTTTGATACAAGCCAAAGAAAGGTTGATTTTCGCGCTTGCCAATCGAGAATTAATGTCAACTGCAAAGCTTCAGCTAAAAGCTATTCGCACGTCACCTATCCATAGTTGCGTAAATACTAGACAATTCTTATCAGAGTAAAGCCATGAAAATTTTTACATCTCAAAGACTTTTATTTACTTTAATACTTTCTAGTATGGGTTTTATGGCCGTAGGGTGCGATCGCTTTACTTCCTCAAATCAATATAAAACTGAAACCAGCACTGGGCAACAACAAGGCTACGGACGCGCCCCTCAGCCGCCTTCAACTAATCTTCAGACTCGCACTGGGCAACAACAAGGTCACGGACGCGCCCCCCAACCGCCTTCAACTAATCAGACTCGCACTAGGCAACAACAAGGCTACGGACGCGCCCCCCAACCGCCTGTAAACTCCAAGTAAGCAGCTTAAGATTTTTTGCCTAGAGGTGGGAAATAAACAAAACACTTCCCAAGGTTTAATAATGCTGATATGCCTATTCCTGCTGCTGTTTACAGTTTATTTGCGTATGCCACCGCTATTATCTATGGCAGATGTATGCAAAAGACATATCAAGCGGAGAAATTACCAGCAAACAATTTATAAACTTTCTCATCCAATGGTTTTACGTCATCACCTTGGCAATCAAACACTACTATGAAAAGTTGGAGTAAGTAACCACATTAGCGATTTTGCTCGAAGTTAATTTTTATGATTTCTAAAACCCGCTTTCTTGAAGCTTCCCAAGCTCCGCGCTGGTGGCAAAAAATCCAGTACACAAAAAACGCGATCGCCTATATGGAGGCTGCGGCGCAACACGGAGATATTTTTAATGCTCCGGTCATTGGGGATAGCGCTGTTGTTTTATTTGTTAGTAATCCCCAAGCGTTACAGCACATTTTTAACAATGACACAAAGCAATTTATCACTCCACCCAACCAACTGCTTCAGCCACTTGTTGGAAATTACTCTATTTTTTCCTTGGAAGGTTCTCGCCATCGTCGGGAGCGGCGGTTGTTAATACCTCCTTTTCATGGCGAACGGATGCAAACTTACGCACAATTGATTTGTGAATTGGCAGATAAAGCCATGAGTTCGCTGTCAATTGACACGCAGTTTTCTGCCCGTCGTTTGGCACAGGAGATATCTTTAGAAGTCATTTTAACGGTTGTTTTTGGTATTGAGCGACCGGAACGTTTTCAGCGTCTCAAGTCGTTAATGGTTCATTTTACAGATTCACTTCAATCTCCTTTCATTGGAGGGTTGCTTTTTTTTCCGTCGTTACAAAGAGATTGGGGAGTGCGAAGTCCTTGGGGATACTTGCAAAATCTGCAACGCCAAATTAGCGAACTTGTATATGCTGAAATTCGCGAGCGCCGCAACCGAGATTGCGAACTTGGTTCAGATATCTTGAGTTTACTGATATCAGCCCGCGATGAAACGGGTCAACCGATGAGCGATGCCGAATTACATGATGAGTTAGTTACCCTACTGATTGCAGGTCATGAAACAACCGCAAGTGCGATCGCCTGGGCGCTGTATTTGATTCATCGTCATCCAGAGGTTAGCAAGAAGCTAGTTGAAGAACTAAATCGCTTAGGCACGTCTCCAGAACCAAAAACTGTCGTACAGTTGCCTTATCTGACTGCTGTTTGTAATGAAACCCTGCGCCTTTTCCCTGTTGCTATTCTTACCGTTCCAAGAGAAGTCAAAGAACCTGTAGAACTAATGGGTTATCAATTAGAACCGGGAATGAGACTTTATGGTTGTATTTATCTAACTCATCAGCGCCCAGATATCTACCCAGAACCTAAATTGTTTAAGCCAGAGCGGTTTTTAGAACGAACGTTCTCTCCCTACGAGTTTTTTCCTTTTGGTGGCGGTGCGCGCCGTTGCATTGGGGAAGCATTAGCCCAGTTTGAGATGAAATTAGTCTTAGCAACATTGCTTTCTCATTATCGGTTGGCGATGGCAGATCGAGTTCCTGAATATCCTCAGCGTCGAGGTGTTACTTTTGCTCCGGCTAGAGGGGTGCAGATGGTTTTGAAAGAAAAATTTTGAGTAGAGTTTACCCTCTTTATTTAATAACTGGCGTGCCAGGTGGTACACCCCGTACATTCAGCCGTATCCGGTAGAGACTTTTCGTTGCTGTAATGTAAAGAGATTTGTAGTCTTTATCTCCCCACGCTAAGTTCGTTACTACTTCTGGCACTATAATCTTGCTTAGGAGTTGACCATTTGGCGAGAAAATCCATAATCCCTCTGACCCGCTACAGTAAACATTGCCTTGGACATCTACTTTCATGCCATCGGGTACACCGTTGCCTTCTGGTTTTTGCAACTGGGCAAAAACTCTCCCATTACTCAGTTTGCCATCAGCTTTGACTTGGAAGACAAAAATGTGTTTGTTTTCTGAATCGCTTACATAGAGTTTTTTCTCGTCTGGTGAAAAAGCAAGTCCATTAGGGCGCACCATCTCTTTTGTTAGCAATATTAAAGTTCCATCGGGCGATCGCCTATAAATTCCATAAAAGCCAAGTTCTTCTTTTTCTTTACTAATCCCATAAGGAGGATCGGTAAAGTAAATACTACTATCTGATTTAACTACAACATCGTTAGGGCTATTTAGGCGCTTGCTTTTGTAACGTTCAGCCAAGACCGTTAATGTACTATTATTTTCAGTACGGACAAGACGGCGATCGTGTTCGGCAGTAATTAAGCGTCCTTCCCGATCTAGCGTATTACCGTTAGAACGTCCCGCAGGATAGCGAAATATGGAAACCTGACCGTTAGGAGTCCACTTATATATAGTATTAGCACCAAGATCGCTAAATAAAAGGAAACCACGTTTATCCCAAACCGGCCCTTCTGTGAACTTGAAGCCACTAGACAGCTTTTCTAGTTTAGCCTTGCCGATCGCGAGTTCTTGTAGACCGCTTAAGCTATGAGCGTTACGATGCTGTACGCTCAACATCCCAACTAAGACGCACGCAATTATTTGCCAGGTATATTTTTTCACGACTACTATTTCTACTTGAAAGTTAAATCGGACTAAATTCAGCGTGATGTATCTACTTGTCTATAAATAATTGCTAAAGCCGATCTAACCCCAAGCCCGGTAAAACGTGGTGTCTTGCCAAATTTGGGCGGTACGTTTTTCAAGTGTATCTAATTGATTACTGTTTAGTTGTTTAAAAGTACGAGCTACTTGGACATTTTCTGCTAATTGCTGCACGTTATCGGCGGGAATAATGCAACAATGCACGCCAGGCTGGGATAAAGTATAACTCATTGCTTGCTGCATCCCTGTCAAACCACCAGGTTGAAACAACTTTCCGTAAGCAGGCACTTTCATCGCGATTACACCTACATTTTGTTGCCGAGCCAATGGTAAAACTAAAGGAAAGTACGGTCTTGGATGATGTTTGTCTGCGGCGTTAATCGGAATCAAAGTTGTATGGAATTGATAGCGACGCATAGCTTCAACTATTACATCCGGTTCGTGGTGTCCCGTAATCCCAACAAAGCGCACAATTTTCTGCTCTTTAGCTTCTTCTAAAGCTTTAATTGCGCCATTAGCGCCAAAGATTTTCTGCACGTGTTCCGGTAAAGCGACGCTATGCAACTGCCACAAATCCAGATAACTCGTATTGAGACGTTTGAGAGAGCGCTCCAATTCTCGCCACGCACCATCGCGCTCTTTTTCATAAGTTTTACTAGCTAAAAATATCTTTGCGCGGTGGGGTGGCAGCACTTTTCCCAAATAAATCTCATTCGTTCCATAACTTGCCGCCGTATCAAAATAACGAATGCCAAGTTCAAAAGCTCTTGCAATAATTGCCAAAGCCTCACCTTCTCTATCCTCTTTATCGAGCGGTGTTTTTGTTCCCGCACCGCCCAAACCAAGGATAGGAACTTTTACTCCCGTGCTTCCCAGCACTCGCTCTGGCATTGTGGCTGGCGAACCGCCAGTGGAAGTTTCTTTTTGTGAGGTGCTTGCGCCCATAACACCACCAGCTACAGCCACACTGGTAATTAAAAAATTGCGCCGCGTTGTTTTTTCTACCATGTTTTTTGACTAAAATTTGTACATTTACAATGCGATCGTCCTTGCAAATATTTTGGCACTGCTAGAGGGTTGTTGACCCAACGATTTATTTTTGCGCTCCTTAAGAAAGCCCCCGCACGTTTTTTAATTGAAAGTGGACTTGCAAGCCAGTTTTGTCCTCTAACTAGGGAGCAAAAAGTTATTTACGTGCATAAGTCTCATATTAATAGGCAACATCTTTACTTAAAACGATAATTTTATATGGCAATCTTGAACTAGGTAATATTAATTAGTATTTACAAAACTGATGCAAGACTGGTGGCAAAAGACATTTCCTCAAGGGCGGCAAACTCTAAAAATTATTGATGCTAATGGTTATCCCGTCCAAATTGCTTACGGCGAAAAAGGAGTAGGAACACCGCTATTTTTAGTTCATGGACTTGGGAGTTGGAGCTATAACTGGCGGCACTGTATTGAGCCACTATCGCAACGCTTTCGAGTAATTTGTTTTGATGCTAAAGGTTATGGATTTTCTGCAAAGCCGATGCTTAGAGAAAGAGCCGACCATCAAATGATTGAAATTGAACGCATTATTAGCGCTTTGTGCGATGAACCCCCGGTAATTGTCGCTGAATCATTAGGGGCATTGGTTAGTTTAGCGCTTGCTCAGGCGTACCCAAACTTAATCGGACACTTAGTAGCGATTAACGTACCGATTTTTTCTCAACGCTTGCCTCATTGGGGAATGTCGATGCTCTCGCAAATGCCTTTAGAGATAGCACAAACAATCGATCGCTTGCGATTAACGTACTTGTTTGCACCTTTATTTAAAGAAATTATGGCTATAGAACGGCGCAGCGTCCTCTACGACTCATCAATTCTAACCCAGGAAGATTTGGACTGGATTTGCTATCCCTTTATTGAGTTACCCGGTACGGTTGCTAAAGTTGCCGAACAAGTGCAAATAGCCGCACGAGAAATCGAGCATTTACAAGCAAATAAACCAAACCTAATTAGTAAAATTCAAAGCGCTTTGGGTACGATTAAATGCCCCACACTGATTTTATGGGGCGAACAAGATACCTGGTATCCCTATAGTGATGGCAAAAAACTCTGCGATCGCATTCCTAATTCCAAACTACAAATCATCCCTAATTGCGGTCATGATGCTTCATCGGGTGCGGCAAAGGCAGTTACTCAGGCGGTGATTAAGTTTGTCCGAGATACGCCCCCATCCAATTGATATTTTCAAAATTCCTTGCAGAGCCAAAAAATTACGCCGAGGATTTGTAACTTTTTGTTACAATTTATAATATTTAGTCTATTCGGTGCATCAATGCCTCTGCTCCAAGTCGAAAACCTGCAAAAAGCTTACCGCTTTCAAGGAAAAATTAGTTACGCCGTGCAGGACGTATCTTTGGGCATCGAAGCCAATCAAGTTTTGGCATTTCTAGGCCCAAATGGCGCGGGCAAAACAACAACAATCAAAATGATTGCGGGGCTAGTGCTGCCGGATCGGGGTGCGGTGAGAATTGCCGGACGCGATCCGCATCGCGAAGCCCAGGCGCGGCGATTAATTGGGGCGGTATTAGAGGGCAATCGCAATCTTTACTGGCGGCTGACCCCCGCCGAAAACTTAGAATATTTTGGGGTGTTGCGGGGTTTAACGCGCCGCGTAGCCAGGCAGCGATCGCGATTGTTGCTAGAGCGATTTGAACTAGGTCATAAAGCTCAAACGATGGTGCAGAAACTCTCGCGGGGGATGCAGCAAAAAGTAGCGATCGCGGTGGCGCTGATCCATCAGCCGCCCTTACTACTATTAGACGAACCGACCTTGGGATTAGATGTAGAAGCAACCCAAACAGTAAAGCGCTTAGTCCGCGAGATTGCCGGTGAAGGTAGAGCAGTTTTGCTAACAACGCACCAACTTGACATTGCCGAAGAACTATCCGATCGCGTGGCAATTATTAACAATGGGCAAATCGTCGTGCAGCAGCAGACGGAAGCGTTAATTAAACAGTTCTCTAAAGCGATTTATCGGTTGGAATTAGCCGAACTACCCGTTGAGCGCAAGAGCAAGTTGCTGGCTCTAGGCGCGATGGTTGAGGATACTACCATTCGGATTCTTAACCCGGCTTTGCTTTATCCGGTACTAGAAATTTTGAAACCTTTGCCGATTGTAAGACTCGAAACCGAGCGAGCAAATCTTACAGATATTTTTCTCAAATTCACCCAGTCAAATACGGTTAGCGGCATTTATGCTTGAACTATTTTTAGCAGAGCTAAAGCGAGCGAGGATTCAATTTCGGCGTTACTTATTTGAATCAATTGGCGGTATAGCGATCGCAACTTTTACCTTCTACGGTTTGTTCCTCAGCGCTAGTTACATCGCCGGGCCAGGGCTAAAGTTTGGCGACAGATTAGATGCGATTATTATTGGTTATGTCCTTTGGACGCTAGTATTATTTGTAATGACAAGTATTTCTGGCACTTTGCAAAGAGAAGCGCAGACGGGAACTTTAGAGCAATTATTTATTTCGCCCTTCAGCGCTGCACAAGTTTTTCTCGCACGGGCGATCGCTGACTTGTTGTTGCAATCAGGACTAATAGTGATAATTTTGGTCATTATTATGGCATTAACTGGGCGCTGGCTTGCCTTTCCTCTCAGCCTCAGCTTACCGCTTTTAACTGTGCTACTGGGCGCTTACGGGATTTCGTTTACAGTGGGTTCTTTAGCATTAATATTTAAGCGCGTTCAGCAAGTTTCAGGTATTTTCCAGTTTGCTTTACTATTTTTGATGAGCGTGCCAACGGAGGAATGGACGGGTAATCTGCAAATTGTGGGAAATTTGTTACCAATGAGTCCCGGTGCAGGACTATTACGCAACTTAATGGCGCGACAGCAACCCTTAGATTTGCGGCAGCTAGGTATTGCTTTAATTAATGGTGGGGTGTACTTTGCCTTGGGTATTTTTCTTTTTCGCTGGGCAGAAAGTCAAGTTAAACGCTACGGCAATCTCAACGACTATTAGTTTAAATGTCTTTGTTTGGTTCGTTTGAATACTCAACTATCAGCATAACGATTAGAGCGGTAGCAGATCCATTACGCGCGATCGCACTTGATTTTACTTGCAAATACATCAAGCCCAACTAATCGCTGTAAAATATGACAGTTGTATTCTGTGGCGGACGAGTGATTGAGCGATATACTTTGCCCCAAATGGGCGAACTGTGGACAGAAAATTATAAACTTAAAACTTGGCTGCAAGTAGAAATAGCGGTTTGTGAGGCTCAAGCCCAATTAGGTTATATTCCTACCGAAGCTGTAGCAGAAATTAAGGAAAAGGCAAATTTTGACCCCAAGCGAGTCTTAGAAATTGAAACCGAAGTCCGCCACGATATGATTGCCTTTTTAACTAATGTCAACGAATATGTGGGCGATGCGGGACGTTATATACATCTAGGGTTGACGAGTTCTGATGTTTTAGATACGGCTTTAGCACTGCAATTAGTGGCTAGTTTAGACTTAATACTGGCAAGTCTAGAGGAATTAATTGTTGCTATTAGAAATCAAGCCTCGCAGCATCGCTATACAATCATGATTGGCAGATCGCACGGGATTCACGCCGAGCCAATTACTTTCGGGTTTAAATTAGCTGGCTGGTTAGCCGAAGTATTGCGGAGTCAAGAGCGCTTGCGCGATTTACGCCAACAAATTGCTGTAGGTAAAATTTCTGGGGCTGTGGGAACTTATGCTAATGTCGAACCAAAAATCGAAGCAATAGCTTGTGAAAAGTTGGGATTGCAGCCAGATACCGCTTCTACTCAAGTAATTTCCCGCGATCGCCATGCAAACTACGTGCAACAATTAGCATTACTCGGCTCGTCTCTAGAACGATTTGCTGTAGAAATTCGCAACTTGCAAAGAACCGATGTTTTAGAAGTTGAAGAATTTTTTGCCAAAGGTCAAAAAGGCTCGTCAGCAATGCCTCACAAACGCAACCCCATTCGTTCCGAGCGCTTGACGGGAATGGCACGAATTTTACGCGGTAATGCTGTTGCAGCTTTAGAAAATGTTGCTCTTTGGCACGAGCGAGATATTTCTCATAGCGCTGTCGAACGAGTTATTTTTCCCGACACTTGCATTTTGACGCATTTCATGATAAGTGAAGCTACCGACTTAATTAAAAATTTGTTGGTCTATCCTCAGAACATGGAACGCAATATGAATTGTTATGGCGGTGTCGTGTTCAGTCAACGAGTATTGCTAACTTTAGTAGATAAAGGTATGAGTCGAGAAGACGCTTATACCGTAGTACAGTCTTGCGCTCATCAAGCTTGGAATCAACCGCAAGGCAACTTTCAAGACTTAATTAGTAAAGAACCCCGCGTAACAGAGGTGTTATCTACCGCAGAAATTAAAGATTGCTTTAATCCCAGTCATCATCTCAAACATTTAGACGAAATTTATCAAAGATTGGACATCTAGACTGAGACAGGAAACTGTAAGCTGAAATTATTGTCCGAGTAGGCAACAATAAATTGAGACGGCGAGCGCTTTTCCTATGATTGAAGTTCTAGCGGCGCTTTCCGCTTCGGCGGCGGTGGGAATTAGAATTGCCTTACCTCTATTAAGTCTTGAACTATTACGAGGTGAGGGTTTGTGGTCTGATATTCCCCTCTTATCAGCTATTGAGCCACTAATTAGGTTAGCGATACTTTGCAGTTGGTCTTTGCTAGAACTATTAGTTTCTAAACAACTACTCGGTCAACGCTTGCTGCAAATTATCATGCTAGTAAGTAGTCCAATTGCGGGGGCGATCGCTTCAACGGTAAACTATAACGCGATCGCTGTACCGATTTGGATAATGGCTCTAATAGGCGGTTTATTCGCTTTTTTGCTCCAAATCGTTCAATTAGCTTGGTTTTATCGGCAGCCGAGTTTACCGCTCAAGTTTATTTTCGCTCAAGATATTTTAGCTATTTTATTAGCGGTTTTGGCGGTTAAAATGCCTCATCTAGGCGGAATTATCTCCTTGAGCCTGTTTTGGTGGGCAGTTCGCAGTTACCAAAATTCTTTTAAATGGTATCAAAAACAAAAGTCGCGCGATCGCTAATTTTTTTTACAATATGCCGACAAAATGCAGCAAACCGCGACCTGTTATTAACTCCAAAACCAAAGCAATAAACCCCAGCATGGCGATTCGACCGTTCCATACTTCCGCCGTTGTCGTCATTCCCCATTGCCAACGCTCTTGAGGATACATTTTCATGTTTTTCTTGATTTGCTTAACTTGAGACAATTTTAGATCGGGACTATTAACCGCTTCTATAACTAAATCTGTTAAAGCTTGAATAAATAAGGGGTGAGTATTCAAAGCAGGTACGCGGCGGAAATTATGAATCCCGGCTTGTTCTGCTACCTCGCGGTACTCAATATCAATTTCTTGCAGCGTCTCGATGTGTTCGGAGACAAAGCTAATAGGGACGACAACCAAATCCTTGACACCTTTTGCCCCTAGTTCTTGAATTGCGTCTTCCGTGTAAGGTTGCAGCCATTCTACCGGGCCTACTCGGCTTTGATAAGCTAAGGTATGAGGATTAGGTCGCCCTAGAGTTTGCATAATCAAGCTAGTGCATTCTTCAATTTCTTGCTGGTAAGGATCGCCCGCTTCTTCAACATAGCTACGCGGAACGCCATGAGCGCTAAAAAATATATGCACGTTATCGGGGTCGGGAAACTTTTGTAATTGCCCAGCAATTAAATCTGCCATCGCCTGAAGATAGTTTGGTTGTTTGTACCAAGAAGGGATAACAGTGTAGTCAACTTGGGCAAGTTTTGGATCTTCTCGCCAAATTCTTTCTAACAAACGAAAGCTAGAACCACTGGTGCTAATTGAAAATTGGGGATAAAGAGGTAATATAACTAATTTATCGAGCTTATCGCGTTTGAGCCTGGCGATCGCTTCTTCGGTAAAAGGATGCCAATACCGCATTCCTACATAGGTAAAAGCTTCGTGACCCAACTCCGTCAGTCTTTGCTTGAGCGCCGCCGCTTGTTCTTCTGTAATCCGGCGTAGGGGAGAACCGCCGCCGATTTGTCGATAATTAGCTTGAGATGTATTAGTGCGCCGAGTAGATATAAACCAAGCTAGAGGGGTTTGCAACCACTTAAAGGGGAGGCGAATAATCTCTGGGTCAGCAAATAAGTTGAATAGAAAAGGGCCCACATCTTCTAGTTGATCTGGCCCACCAAGATTGAGTAACAATACCCCTATACGACCCATAACAATCACAACGCCCTAACTTTTCAGCTTCGTTACTAATTTTAACAATATATTTCTCAAATCATCACATTCAACAGTAGGAACTATTTAAGTTTAATCCTTGCTAAATTTAGATATGTTTTCTTTGCATCTCCTTGTCTCCTTGTCCCCTTGTCTCTCATCCTTTACTTAGGCAACGCCCACTTTTAAAGCTCAATTAGGTTTGTAATTAAATCTATATCCTTAGCGCAGCGCTTTTCTAGAACGGTGAGATTGAGCGCGCGCGATTTCCTGAGTGGCATTTTCAGCGTTGTAATCGTCTTGAATTGTAGAAAAATTCTCAAACCAGCCGCGCCGCCAGAAGAAGTATACTAAACCTCCAGCGATCGCGCCCATAAAGGCTAGACAACCAATATAACCTAGTTTCCAGTTTAATTCTGGCATATTCCAAGGCGATGCTTCGGTATTGAAGTTCATGCCATAAATTCCGGCGATAAATGTTAAGGGAATAAATATTGATGAAATCACCGTTAGCAACTTCATAATTTCATTCATTCTATTGCCAACAGCAGATAAATACACGTCCATCAAGCCCGATGTCAACTCGCGGTAGGTTTCTACCATATCCATAACTTGAACCGCATGGTCGTAACAGTCGCGCAGATAAACGCGCACGTGTTCGCTAATGAGTTCGCTATCATCGCGAATTAAAGCATTAATAGCATCTCGTTGGGGCCATATTGCCCGCCGCAATGATAGCAATTCCCGGCGGACGCGATAGATTTTTTCTAAAGTTTTCCGGGTGGGGTTTGCGACAACTTCTTCTTCTAATTCTTCGATTAATTCGCCATAATCTTCTAATACCGGAAAAAAACCATCAACGATCGCATCAATGAGCGTATAAGCCAAATAATCAGCCCCGTGCTTGCGGAGTAGACCTTTATTATTACAAATGCGCGATCGCACTTGATTGAAACAATCGTACTGAGCTTCTTCTTGTACAGTAAGTAAATAATGTTTTCCCAGGACAAAACTTACTTGTTCTCTATGAAAACCAGTCTGATTGGTTAGAGGCAGTACCATTTGAGTAATAATTACTAACTGATCTTCGTAATCTTCTACTTTTGGGCGTTGAGGGACGTTAACAATATCTTCCAAAACCAGTGGATGCAGGGAAAATATTTTCCCAATCCTTTGTAAAATATCTTCACTACCCAAACCTTGGACATCAACCCAAGAAACAGACATACTATCAAGGTACGGAATCAAATCTTCCGGTGTGGCTATAGGCTGATGAACGTAATCTGTATCTTTATAATCGATTAATTCAATTTCTGGTAACGTTGCATCGGCAGCAATATTTAAAGTTCCAGGTAGACTACCTGGTTGCTCGTGAAAGTAATCTTTGCGATCTTTTTTAAGGGTTTTAGAGAGACGGGAGCGAATTTTTGTTGTCATAGTACCGATATTTATTTAACTAATTTTTTTTTCAGCTTGGAGAGCGTACTTTGAGCAAACAACTTAGCGATTTTCATTTTTGTCAAGCTTTTAATGTCCGCACTATAGTGGTTTTTGCCATCAAAAAAAGTATTGATATCTTGCAAAATTATTCGCAGTCGTTCGGTAATATTATTTACTCGATACTCGCTTAAAATATGTTCGGGCAAATTAAAGTTTAAAGGGCTATTTACTACTTTCAATATACGTTGAACATCGTAGGATTGGGAGTACCCAGCAATTTTAAAGCAATTAAAACCCGGATCTAAATAATCCGACAAACCACCATTAACACTCGAAAAAACCTGACATCCGCAAGCCATTGCTTCTAATGGTTGCAAGCCAAAACCTTCGCTAACTCCTTGCAATGCCCAGTATTGGGCAGAATCGTAGAGATAAACTTTGGCGCGATTAAATAATTTTGCCAAATCTTCCACATAGGAATCAACAACAAATACATTACATTGCTTTTGCAATGCAGGTATTAATTGCTGCATTAGGTACTGAGAAGATTTGCGTTTTTGCACCAAAACATCAATATCTCGCGGGAGTGAGAGATTGCTAAATTCATCGCTAATTTGATTAGGCAAGTAGTAAATTAAAGAATTAGGCGATTTTTGTCCCCAATAGCCCATTGTATTGCGGCTAACAGTAATAATTGGCATACTTGCAGGCAAATTAAACTTATAACCCGTGCTGTGAGCATGATAGATGACATTGTAACTTTTCAATTTACGGGCAAGTTTAGCGATATCAAAGCCCCAGCTAATAACAAAAATTGCCCGATCTAAATCTTGATGGTGGAGAACTTCATCAATAAATAAAGTACCTTGTTCGCGTTGACGATAAGTAACAACTTGTGCGTTACAAACTTGTTTAGCAAGATTAAAAGTTTTTAACTCTGCCCACAAGCCACCACAGGCAAATTTAGCACCCGTCCCAGGGACTAAAAAGTATAATGTCCTCATTAGCCTTATTTTCTCCACTCTCTAGGCGTTAATATTAGCTTGTGTAGGACGGGATAGATTATATGGATAACGATTTATTGGCTTTTCTGGGCGGTGCGGGGCTACTGGTTGGTTATCTGCTATTTTCCGCCGCTACAGAAATGGGTACTAAGTTACCCTGGAAAAAATAGTAATTAAATTTCTAGAGGTCAACAATGCCCGAACCTAAGAAAAATACTATTGAAATCGAGCCAGGAACAATATTTACAATTATTTGCGCCCTGTTGCTTTTGCCATTGCTGCTAACTGGGTTTTTCTCGCAATAAAGGGCAGTGATAGTAATTAGGTATTAATATTATGTCGGATTCTATTATGCGCGATCGCTATAATTCGTTAATCGAGCGCATTGTCCAAACTACTTTAAAAGGTCAAATAAGCTCCAAACAGCAAGTCTATCAACTGCTCCGCCAAGAAGTAGAAATAGGTACGGGCGAACTATTCGAGCGCTGCTTGTCCCAGCAAATTCAAGCAACCGAACAGCAGCAAAGCAGCCAAACCGACGAACTAAAGCAAGCCAAAGCTATGCGTAGCCTCCGCGCCCTCAAAACTATCCAAGGCGAGTGGGAGCGCGTGCAGAAGGATTTAGCAGTTTCTAACACCCTAAATACCGCCCTAGAAACAATAATTGCTGCCCCACAAAGCGATCGCCTAGTTGCATTAATTAAAGAAATAGATCCCAACCGCAACCCAGCTTTAACTTTAAGCCAAATCCAGCAACTAGCCGTACTTCTGCAAAAAACAGACACCGAAGAATTTACCCCACTTGCGGAAGGTTTACTAGCGGGAATAGCCACTTGGCAAAAGCTCCAAGAACACTTAATTAGCTGGATGTACGACAACCCCGAACCATTGGGTTTTGTAGGCGTACCGGGACAAAGAAGCCCTTGGAACGTTTGGGCAAAACAAGTAAGTAACCCCTTAATGCGATCGCTTTTTCAAACTTTGGCTTTGCAGCAGTCAATTGACGATTGGTGCAAGCAACAAGAAATTGGCTTGAGCGATTGGGTAGAACTTACTGTAACAATGCAATGCTTGCAACAAGGTTTAGTTGCTTGGTTTAACAAACAAGCTTACGATGCCAAAGCTGGGGCTAATTTATCTACTTCTACCTTTTTGACTTTTGCGGCTATTTGGTCGCAATTAGCTAATGGTTTGAGACAATCGCTAAGTACTTTTAACTTGACAGATAGTTGTTTTCAAATTACCTTACAAATTCTTCGCACCTTTGCCCAAACAAAAGATTTTCCCCTCTACGGCGGGATATTTGCATTATTTAGCGGCGATCGCTTGCGTTCTACTTTAAGCTATTTTGACGAACCTCTGCGAAAAGAAGTTGAAGGTACGCAAGAAAAGGCGCGAATTTTAACTTTACTCGGCTATTCTCTCCAAGCATTAGGTCAACTAGAAAGTGGCAAAGCTTTCGCCCAGCAAGCATTAGAAATTGCTCAAACTAAAGGTGACATTCCGTGTCAAATTGCTAATCTCAATCATCTCAGTCGCGCCTGCGTTACCCAAAAAGACTATGAAAGCGCTATCAACTACAGCCAACGGGCGTTAATTTTGGCTCGTCAGTCAGGGGAGCGTTTGGGAGAAGCTAATGCTTTAGCAAATCTAGGTTACAGCCAAGTATTTCAAGGACAGCAACTACAAAGCGAGTTAGAAGTATACGAAAGCGCCATTCAATACCTGCAACAAGGATTGGAGTTGTCCCAACGCTTGGGCGACTTACAAAGTCAGGCTTTATGTTGTAGTAGTTTGGGGGTAGCATACTTAGTTCTTTCCCAACCTCAAAGCGCTATTCCTTATTTAGAAATTGCTTTACAATCTGCGCGCGTTTCTGGCGATTTGTATCTCCAAGGACAAAACTTTGCTTCTTTAGCGTCTGCTTATTACAGCAACCAAAATCTAGAAATGACAATGACGGCGGGAAGTTTGGGAATGTATTTATTAGAGCAAATTGGCTCGGTGCAATGGCGACAAGCTGCGGGATTATTAACGATTTTGCAAGGACAAATTGGCGATGTGGCTTTTCAAAACTTGCTCAAGCAATGCAAGGCGCAAATAATTCCAGTAATTGGCGTAGATGGCTACGATTACCTCCCCCAACTACTACAACAATATCAAAGCTCGTTGTAAGTGCAAATGTTCTGATAAGTAGCGTGTCT
>JAPJOW010000327.1 GCA_030826005.1 Aliterella sp. RAGGC_92 | reverse complement strand
TGATATAGGTCAGCAAAAACACCTGCTCGACATATTCTTAGCAGAAGCTCAAAAACGTCTGCCCGAACCTTTTGAGCCACATCAAATACAAACTTTTGTTCGCGAACAGCAACATTTATTAGATGCTTTTTATGTGGCTTTTGAAGACCGTTTTCGAGGTAGTCGAGAGGAAATAATAGCGAGAATCAAAAGTTATTTAACTTTCCTTGCCAAAGCCGATGTTGGTAAAGAATCGTCACCCATTTTAGATTTAGGGTGCGGGCGAGGTGAGTGGTTGCAATTACTCTCGGAATCAGGGTACGTTGTGCGGGGTGTAGAGATTAACAAAGTCATGGTAAATGAATGTCACTCTAGAGGGCTTGAAGTGATTGAATTAGATGCAATTCAATACTTGCAATCTTTACCAGAAGCAAGCTTAGGAGCGGTTACAGGCTTTCATATTATCGAACACTTACCTTTTCCTCAGTTATTAAAGTTATTAACAGAAGTAGTGAGAGTGTTGAAACCTCAAGGATTAGTTATATTTGAAACTCCCAATCCTCAAAATGTTTTAGTAGGCAGTAATAACTTTTACATCGATCCTACCCATCTTAATCCGTTACCTAGCCCTTTGAGCAAATTTTTATTAGAACACGCAGGATTAGAGAGGGTGGAAATAATTAACCAAAACCCTTACGCAGACTCTTATAAAATTGAGGGTTCGCAAGAAGTTGTAGCAGCATTTAATCAATACTTCTACGGCCCTCAAGACTATGCAGCGATCGGATATAAAGTATGACCTTAGCGATTGTAACTCCTTGGTTTGGTAGCGAGTTGAAAGGAGGAGCAGAACAACAGGCATGGCAAATAGCTACTCGCCTTATCAATCGCGGACACAAAATTGAAGTGCTAACTACCTGCGGTCGCTCATTTCAAGACGACTGGGCAACTAATTATTATCAAGCTGGAGTGCAGTACGAACAAGGCGTTAAAATTCGGCGGTTTCCCGTAAAAAAGCGCGAAGTCCAAGCTTTCGACCTAGTTAATGGCTTAATGCTGGCTTTACCTCCATCGCGGCTGAAAATTGGCGTAAACCCCGTAACCGCAGAATATGCAGCTAAGTTTTGCAGTGAAAACATCAATTCACCCAAACTAATGCAATATTTGCAGCAAAAAGAGCGAGAATATAGTGCTTTTTTGTTTTTACCTTACTTGTATGGTTGTGTTTTAAACGGTTTACCTAAAGTAAAAAGTCGCGCATTTTTACAACCATGTTTGCATGATGAAGTTTATGCTTATTTACCCGAAGTGGCTCAAATATTTTATGAGGCTAAAGGATTATTATTTATTAGTGATGGTGAAGCGCAGTTAGCTACAAAGCTCTACGGGCCAGCAATTCTTTCCAAAAGTATAATTGCTGGCGCTGGGGTCGAAGTTGGTCAACAAAATTATGCTTCCCTTGAGAAAGTTAGAGACTTTGAAATTAAGCAAAACAAATTTGTTCTTTGCCTCGGTCGGCGCGATGTCGGAAAAAATACTAACTTATTAGTGCAAGCATTTATTAACTATAAGCACAATCACTCAGAAACAAAGTTGAAATTGGTACTTGCTGGCACGGGAAAAGAATCTTTTGAAAATTTAGAACAAGGTGTAATCGATCTAGGTTTAGTTGCAGAAAACGAGAAAGAAGCATTGCTTGCTAACTGCCAGGGATTATTTCAACCTAGCCGCAATGAAAGTTACTCGCGCGTTTTGATGGAAGCTTGGTTCTATAACAAACCTGTAGCCGGTAATAGTGAGTGCTTGGCGGTAGAAGTCGCTATTCAAAAATCCCAAGGAGGTTGGTTAGCTGCCAAAATCGAAGAATGGACAGCACTATTTGCGAAGATAGACACCCTAACTGCTAATAGCTTAGACCAAATAGGGGCAAAGGGTCGAGAATACGCGCAAGAAAATGCTAATTGGGATAAGGTAATTGCTCGATACGAAGCTGCTTTAGGATTAGTACCTCAACAAGTTATTGTTCGACTAAGCAAGCCCAAGCTGAAAGAAATTCATCAACTATTACCGAATCTAAACTATGGCGATGCTATTTCTAATCACGCTTTAACGATTCGAGATTATTTACGCGTAAGCGGTTATAAATCAGAAATTTTTGTCCGCTACCTCGACGATCGCGTAGCCGGAGAAGCGAAAGTATTTGAACGCCAGATGTCTGCTCGGTCAGGACTCATTTACCATCATTCTATTAGTTCGGAACTAACTGAATACGCGATCGCTCATCCTGGTGCTAAGTGTTTGATCTATCACAACATTACACCGGCGGAATTTTTTCAGCCCTACAGACCAGATTTTGCGGAAATTTTGCAAAATGGTCGCTATGAACTAACGCAACTTGCCAAGCATTTTCGCCTATCAATGGGAGTTTCTGCTTATAATACCGCAGAACTTATAGAGGCGGGGTTTGAGCAACCAGGAGTGTTGCCTATTGCGGTAGATCCGGGCAAATGGGGTTTATCGGCGGATGCCCAATTAATGGAGCAACTACAAGATGGCAAATCTAATTTGCTTTTTGTGGGACGCATATCTCCAAATAAATGTCAAGAGCAGCTTGTAGAAGCTTTTTACCATTATTTAACAATGGATGCAGCAGCGCGGCTGATTTTGGTAGGAGATGGAAATAGTAACGATCCTTACTATCAGCACTTACTCAGCACGATTGAAAAATTTAACTTAACCCAATATGTTCTCACTCCAGGACAAGTCAATGAATCCCAATTGTTGGCTTATTACCGCACCGCTCATTTATTTTGGTCGATGAGCGAACACGAAGGTTTTGGCGTACCGCTAGTTGAGGCGATGTGGTTTGATATTCCTGTTTTAGCTTACAAAAGTAGTGCCGTTCCAGAAACTTTAGGGGAATCAGCCTTAATGTTTAATACTAAAAAAGATTTAGTTCAAGTAGCAGCCCTTGCTAAAGTATTAGTCAGCGATCGCTCTATTAGAAACAAAATCATCAAGGCGCAGAAAATTAGGAGAGATTATTTCAGTCAGGCAGTAGTAAACGAAAAATTAGCCCAGCTAATTTTAAATTTAGAGGCACATTACAAGTGATAAATATTTTAAAAAAATTTCATAAAAAACCTGAGCCTAGTTTAGACCAAAATCCCTGGGACGTATTTCCCTTAACTCCAGAACTACCTTTACCCTTAGGTGTCTCAGAAAATGAACTGCGGGACTTTCTCAGTGCTGTTAGAGTTGCCGATGCTCCAGGACAGGAAATGCTAAGTTACTGCCAGCAAGATTTTAAAAGATTTGTTTATACCTATGGACTTGTGCAAAACTTATCCGGTAAGTGCCTAGAACTAGGGGCAAATCCTTACTTTACTACGATACTACTAAAAGAATTTACTCACCTTGATTTAACTCTTGCAAATTACTTCAATTCTAGTTACGACAATTTAGTTA
>JAPJOW010000062.1 GCA_030826005.1 Aliterella sp. RAGGC_92 | reverse complement strand
GTTGAAGACCATGTCACCGTGACAACAGAAGTAAGCGAAATTAATCCAAAAGATTATAAAGGTATTATTGCCATTGGCGCTTATGCAATGGATCGCTTGAGATACCAAGTATCGATGAAAAAAGGACAAAAAAACCAAGCTCCAGCCGTTGTTTTTTTACGCAAAGCAATGCAAGTAGAAGGGTTAAAAGTCGGAACTATTTGTCATGGATTATGGTTATTTTGTGCGGACTCAGATTTAATTAAAGGTCGAAAAGTAACCTGCGCTCACAATATTGTCTGCGATGTAGAAAATGCTGGCGGTGATGTCATTTATGAAAATGATGGAACCGCAGAATTAGTAATTGATGGCAACTTGATTACTGCCAAGCATCCAGGAATTATAGATATTTTTATCAAAGCGTTTATTGCCGAAATTGAAAAACAAACCCAACGCAATTTAGTAAATGCGGCTAGATAAACAAATTACAAGTCTCGCTCAAAAACTGCCCCGGAATACAAGTAATTATCCCTTAGCAAGGACAGACAATTAAATGGCTAATATTGAGTTTACATTCTCCGATGCGATCGCAGGTTACGTTACTTCTTTCAACCGTACAGAAAAAAGCTTTGGCATTAAAACTTCGGATGGCAGAGAGTTTCAAGCTTACCTCACCCCAACAGTTTACGCTCGAATTACCCATAATTTAGAAGAACCTTACCACGATTGTACGGGGCGGTTGGCGGAACTTCTCACCCCCGGTCAGCAAGTCTTTGCCTATGGCATCTTTTACCCCCAAGGTGGCGATTATAAGTTTGAAGTTAAATCTCTCGTTTTCCCCGGCGACGCACCCGAAAACTATCGCCACGAAGAACCCGATTGGTGGGTGAAGCAAATTCACTCGATTGCAGACTCTTACCTTAAATGGCAATTTAATTATCCCAACCAAGAAATTGATTACAGTCATTACCGTACCTATCTCAACTTAGCTGGGGAAAAAAAGCAAGACGACTATTTGCAAGAAACCGATACTATTTCTCGCCTAGTTTATGGTTTTGCAACCGCCTACATGATGACTGGGGAAGACCGATTTTTAGAAGCGGCAGAAAAAGGAACGCAATACTTGCGCGACCATATGCGGTTCTACGACCCCGATGAAGACATCGTTTATTGGTATCACGGCATTCAAGTTAAAGGGGAACGAGAGTTAAAGTTATTGTCTTCCGAACATGGCGATGCTTTTAGCGAAGACCGCGAATCTATCCCCATGTACGAGCAAATCTACGCTTTAGCTGGGCCCGTGCAGACTTATCGCATTACCGGAGATCCCCAGATTTTAAGCGATACGCAAAAAACCGTCAAACTATTTAAAAACTTTTACCGCGACCCCTTACAAGGTGGTTACTTTTCAAGTTTAGATCCCTTAACATTAGATCCCCGTAGCGAAACCTTGGGAGTCAATCGCGCTCGTAAAAACTGGAACTCGGTAGGAGATCATGCTCCAGCTTATTTGATTAACTTGTTTTTAGCAACGGGTGAAGCTGAGTATGCAGAGATGCTAGAAGATACCTTTGATACTATTGCTAAATACTTCCCTGACTTTGAAAATAGTCCGTTTGTGCAAGAACGCTTTTATGAAGATTGGTCGCACGATAGTACCTGGGTAGGACAGCAAAACCGCGCGGTAGTAGGACACAACCTAAAAATTGCTTGGAACTTGATGCGGATGCACTCTCTCAAGTCCAAAGAAGAATACAAGTCTTTAGCTACTAAAATTGCTTCGTTAATGCCAGACCTTGCCAGCGATCGCCAACGCGGCGGCTGGTATGATGTAATGGAGCGCAAGTTAGAACCTGGCGAAGAACATTATCGCTTTGTTTATCACGATCGCAAAGCTTGGTGGCAGCAAGAGCAAGCTATCCTTGCATATATGATTTTGCAAGGTGTCCTTAAGTATCCCGAATCACTACGTCATAGTCGGGAAGTTACAGCTTTCTACAATGCTTATTTCTTAGACCATGACGACGGCGGGATTTATTTCAATGTCCAAGCTAACGGCATTCCTTTTTTAACTGGGACGGAGCGCTTTAAGGGTAGTCACTCTATGAGCGGTTATCACTCTACAGAACTTTGCTTTTTAGCGGCAGTTTACACTAATTTGCTGACAAATAAGCAGCCGATGGACTTTTTCTTTAAGCCGCAACCAGGAGCGTTTAAAGACAATATTTTGCGCGTTCAACCAGATATTCTCCCACCGGGTAGCGTCAAAATTGCCAAGTGCGAAATTAACGGCGAACCTTATACCGACTTTGACTCTGAAGCGCTGACGGTTAAATTACCCCAAACAACAGAAAGAGTCACCGTTAAGGTACAAATTGCTCCAGTTTAGGAATATGCGGCGGTGTTATTCACC
This sequence comes from Aliterella sp. RAGGC_92, assembly GCA_030826005.1. Lineage (GTDB taxonomy): Bacteria > Cyanobacteriota > Cyanobacteriia > Cyanobacteriales > Chroococcidiopsidaceae > Aliterella. Next base: position 16,865 of record JAPJOW010000062.1, on the reverse strand, counting down.
GCCAACTTAATTTAAAAATTACAGGAAAGCGATCGCCCATGACTTATAAAAATGCAGTTTTAGACGACCACGAACTCCAAGAGGCGTTAAAACAAATTAACCCCAAATATGGCGATTTTGTTACTAGAGTTGCTGGAGAAGCTTGGGGATTGCCGCTAATCGACCAAAAAACTAAAGCCTTAATTGCGATCGCTGTGGATGTGGTAATTCAAAATCAAGCCAGTATAGGTAGCCCCTTTCCAGCCCATGTAAACATGGCACTCAAATTAGGAGCTACCAGAGCCGAAATTGAAGAACTGCTGTTATTTTTGTGCGTTTATGCAGGTTTCAACAAAGTTGTTGGCTGTTTTGGTACGCTCAACGAAATTTTAGACAACCAATAAGTCAATCCTTCTCTAACAACTCAAATATGGAAATCAAGATCGCCACTATCCCCCTATCAGAAGCCAACCCAACAAGCCAAATCACCTTAGTTGAAATGAATGGGGAAGTAAATTACAACACTGCTCCTACGGTCGAACAGCAACTACTACCCCTTGCTCAAAACGGGGTCAAACTACTGTTGGATATGACAAACGTTCCTTATATGTCCAGTGCGGGACTGCGAATGATGCTGTCATTGTACAGGTCAGTTACAAACCAGGAAGGACAAATAGTTTTAGTTGGCTTAGTAGACGACATCAAAGACACGATGTCTATTACGGGCTTTTTAGACTTTTTTATCAACTGCGACACCGTAGACGAAGGAATTGCCGCCTTAAAGAATCAACCTCAAGTATTACCCACTTAAGTAAGCGCGATCGCAACTTATCACTATGACCCTAGGCAGAATTGATACTCACCCCACTCACACCTACAACGGCTACAAACTTAGACCGGGTAAACCCCTACCTTTTGGCGCAACTTTCTTGCCGGGAGGTGTAAATTTTTCTATTTACTCCCGTCATGCCAAATCTTGTACTTTAGTTTTATTCAAAAAACACGCTTCCGAACCCTTAGTTGAAATTCCTTTTCCCGATGCTTTCCGTATTGGCAATGTCTTTAGCATGATTGTCTTCGATCTCAATTACGAAGATATTGAATACGGTTACCGTATGGATGGAGTTTTTGACCCCCAAGCAGGTTATTGGTTTGATTCAAGTAAAATCCTTATGGACCCTTACGCCAAACTCATTGGCGGGAGAGATGTTTGGGGCGCTACGCCAGATTGGAACGACAAATACCAACACCGCGCCCGTCTTGCTTTTGACGACTTTGATTGGGAAGATGACCGCCCTTTAGAAATCGAACCAGAAGATCAAATTATCTACGAAGCTCACGTTAGAAGCTTTACTCGTCATCCTTCCTCTGGAGTTAGGCATCCGGGAACTTACGCCGCTATCCGCGAAAAAATTCCTTATCTCAAAGAGTTAGGCGTTAACTGCATTGAACTATTGCCTATTTATGAATTTGATGAATTTGAAAATAGCCGCCCCAACCCCCAAACCGGGGAATTGCTATTAAACTATTGGGGTTATAGTACCGTCGGCTTTTTTGCTCCCAAGGCTGGCTATGCAGCTACAGGTAAGTTGGGGATGCAGGTTGATGAGCTAAAAACTTTAATTAAAGAACTCCATAGAAACGGCATCGAAGTCATTTTAGATGTAGTTTTCAACCACACCGCCGAAGGCAACGAACGCGGGCCGACAATTTCTTTTCGGGGGATTGATAACCAAACTTACTATATGCTGACCCCTGATGGATACTACTTCAACTTTAGCGGTACGGGCAATACCTTAAATTGCAATAATCCCATCGTCCGCAATATGGTGCTTGACTGTCTGCGTTTTTGGGCAGCCGAGTATCACGTTGATGGCTTCCGGTTTGACCTAGCTTCGATTTTGGGGCGCGATCCTTGGGGTGCGCCGATGGCAAATCCACCGCTTTTAGAATCTTTGGCTTTTGACCCCATCCTTGCCAAATGTAAGCTAATTGCTGAAGCTTGGGATGCTGGCGGCTTGTATCAAGTCGGCTCTTTTCCCGCCTTTGGACGATGGGCAGAGTGGAACGGCAAATACCGCGATGGGATTCGCAAGTTTCTTAAAGGCGAGCCAGGATGCGTAGGCGATATGGCGCAGCGCCTCCAAGGTTCGCCCGATTTGTATGCTTGGGCAGGTCGAGGACCCGCGACATCGATTAATTTTATTACTTGCCACGATGGCTTTACTTTGGCAGATTTGGTGTCTTATAACGATAAGCATAATGAAGCAAACGGCGAAAACAATAACGATGGCGGGAACGATAACGATAGCTGGAATTGTGGCGCTGAAGGGTGGACAGACGATCCGGGGATAAATGCCTTGCGCCAACGGCAGATGAAAAATGCTGTCGCGATGTTGATGATTAGTCAAGGCGTACCGATGATTTTGATGGGCGATGAAGTCGGGCGCAGTCAGCAAGGTAATAACAATACTTATTGCCACGATAACGAACTCAACTGGCTAGATTGGGGTTTATTGGGGACTAACGATCGCTTATTTCAATTTTTCGCTCGTTGCACTGCTTTTCGCCAAGCCCACCCAGTTTTAAGAAATCGCGATCACTTCCGCAACGCCGATTATGTCGGTAGCGGTTATGCAGACATTACCTGGCACGGTACTAAAGCTTGGAATGCAGATTGGTCAGAGTCTAGCCGTACCTTAGCGTTTATGCTTTGCGGCAAACACGCTAAAGAGGGGACGGTAACTGATAACTACATCTATGTAGCTATGAATACTGATTATTTGGCTCATTGGTTTGAGTTGCCGGGTTTGCCGGATGCTATGCAATGGCACGTATTTGCCAATACCGGGGCAAGTCCTGGGGAAGAATGCTGGATTCCAGGTACAGAACCAAGGTTAGATAATCAGTCTGGTTTGCTACTTGGCGATCGCACGGTCGTGATTCTCGTTGGTAAATAGCTGCATTTGCTTGCTGCTAATTAACTTTCATTCCCACGTAAAACATTAAAGGAACACAAAATTATGGCTTTTACAGCAACGCTAGAAATGGACAAAGATATCGCTAAAATCTTTTTAATTGGCGAATTAGATGCAAGTTCTGCACCGCTATTCAAAACGGCGGTAGAGCAAGCGGCGGCTCATCAACCTCAAGAACTCGTGCTATTTATGCAAGACTTGGAATATATGGCTAGTGCAGGTTTGCGCGTCTTGATATTTGCTAAACAAAAAATGGGTTCTGATGTTGATATTTATTTAGTTGCCCCTCAAGAAATGGTACTAGATACTCTCACCAAAACGGGCTTTGCTCAAAGTGTATTTATTGTTGAAGAATACGGAGTTGCCCAAGTTTAAACTATCTACTTGCGGCGTTACGATTGTATGGATGATTAACTTTGTCCATACAATCTTTATGTCTAAAATAAAAAATATTTAACAATTTATAATCTCAAGTTTTGCCGATCGGCAAAGGTAATAAAAATGCAGATGTTGGGATACTTAAAACTAACAAAAGCCTCAAAAAGTAGTCAAGAAGAAAAAATAATTGACGTTCCCCACATAATGGCAAAAAAGGGGCTAACTTTCCCTTTTTACCTAAAACTAGGATTAGCTATATCTTTACTTTCAGTTACTGTTGCTGCCGCAAGTCTCGGTTGGCTCTATTCACGCACCCAAGGCTCTATTTTAGAAGACTTGTCTAAGGAGTTACAAGCTATTGGCACTAAAGAAGCGGCAAAGTTAACACTGGAGGATTTGAAAGCAATCAGCCAGCTAAAAAACCAACTAACAAATGCCAGCGTTCCTCTAAATTCTCAAGCGGTTTTAGAGAGTAAAGTCGCTGTTAGCGGATTAAAATCTCAAGCTGTAACAAACCAACTTATTAACTCAAACAATTATCGTCTGATTGCGCGAAAACTAGGAGAAATAACAAATAAAAGCCGTCGTGACAATACATCAGATATTTTTATTTGGAGTACTTACTTAGTAATTACTGTACCTAATTCGCCAGAGCGAAAAATTTTAAGAATTTTGGCAAATGATAGCGAATACAGATACACAGAAGCTCAAACAAAAAGCGATCGCCCGACTGGTTACTATTTTACTCCCAGCAGTGTTGCTCTAACTCATGCTTTTGATGGTGTAGCTAAATCGGAGGATACATTTTATACCAATCAATGGGGAACTTTTATAACCGCAGGAATTCCGATTAAAGACGCAAGCGGTAACGTAATTGCGGTAATGGGGTTAGATGTAGATGTTAGAAGCATTGCCAAACAGCTAGAAGGACTAAAGTACACTTATCTCCACGTAATTGTTGGTAGCTTGCTATTTTCGCTATTAGTAGCTTTTTTACTGTCTCAGTGGTTAGTTAGACCAATTATCAAACTTTATGAGGGAGCGCAAAGAGTACGAGATCGCAATTTTGATACTGTAGTTGAAATTAAAAGTAACGACGAATTGCAACTACTAGCAGAAACTTTCAATTCAATGGTTGCCGAAATGGGTAGCTATACTCGCACGTTAGAAGCACGAGTTGCCGAAAGAACGAGCCAACTAAATGAAGCTAAACAAGCTCTAGAAACAGATTTAGAAAAAGGTCAAAAACTCCAGCGAGATTTTTTACCAGAACCTCTATTAAAGCTGCCTGACTGGGAAATTGCCGCAGTTTTTGAACCAGCAAAAACTGTAGCCGGAGACTTTTACGACGTATTTATGCTCCCTGGAAACTATGTCGGACTTGTAATTGCCGATGTCTGCGATAAAGGCGTAGGCGCGGCGATGTTTATGGGGCTATTTCGCAGCTTTATCCGCGTTTTTTCTGGACAAATTTGTTTAGATAAACAAGCTCTAACTCCTAAAAATACTACCGATAATTGTTTGACTAAAGCACCAGAGGAAAACCAACTAGAGCAAACCTACGGACTAGGAGCGGTTGAAATTACCAATAACTACATTGTTAAAGAACACGGCGAAACGGGGATGTTTGCTACCATGTTTTTTGGCATCCTCGACCCGACCACAGGGTTAGTAACTTATATTAATGGCGGACACGAGCCATTGATAGTTGCTAATGCTGGAGGCATTAAAGAAACTTTAGCACCCACTGGCCCCGCCGTCGGGATGATTCCAGGCGCTAAGTTTAAAATTCGCACCTTGCAATTAGCACCTGGAGATAGCTTAATTGGTTACACCGACGGAGTGACCGAAGCGCGGAGTCCTGGGGGTGAATTTTTCGGTGACAAGCGCTTAGTTTCTCTAATAACAGACTCTTTTGCTGCTCCTTGTCAACTGCTAGAGCAAATAAAAACTAACGTAGTTGCTCATACTGACTCCGCCCCCCAGTTTGACGACATCACTATGTTAGCCGTGCAGTGGCATAGCCCAATAGATTAATTGCTGAAATTACAACTACTTATAGATAATTGGTTAAATACTTATGGAAGCTATAACCGTACCTGGAACTATTGAATCTCTTGATGCGATCGCTAAATACATTATTGCTGTTGCGGCGCAAGCTGGATTAGATAAAAAAGCTGCTTACAAGCTGCGTTTAGCTATAGATGAAATTGCCACCAATATTATTATTCATGGTTATCAAGAAGCTGGAAAAGAGGGCGTATTAGGCTTGCAAGCGAAAATTGACGAGCATTCCTTAACCATTGCGCTAGAAGATACGGGCGCAGCCTTTAACCCTTTAGAAAAAGTGCCTTTAGAAACCGAAACTGTAGATCGACCTTTGACAGAAAGACCGATTGGCGGCTTGGGAATTTTTCTAGCTTTTCAAGGCGTAGATAAGTTTGTTTACGAAAAGTTAGGAGAGCGCAATCGAAATATTTTTGTTATGAATCGAGCAGAAGTTTAGCTCTTTTAGTTACAACGCGCTCAAAACTGGGAACTATAAAATTAATCATTCCAGGTTTGGCAATTAACCTATACGGATTTATGGCGCGGATTATTACGCAGTCAACGCTAATACGGCTAGGTATCTATAAATTGACCTACGGATGTGAGGTAAATAAACAACGTGATGGTTGAAAAATGGATAAATATAAGCCAACGAGCATTATTGCGTGGCAACGGCTAATCTTCGTTCTAGGGCAAAAAATAGGTACAAGTTTGCGCTTAGTACGGGCATTTTTTAAATTGTCGGCAAATAAGTTATTAGCATGGAAAGTGTTACTTGAAAATAATCTTAGTCAATTTAGTTATAAGTTTTTACAACTAGAAGCTGTAATAATCAAACCTCCAATAAATTTTTTACCGCCGCCTACAAAAGAAATAATATTTGCTGAATTGAGAGGATATAGCAAAGCAAAAATCTTCACAGTAAGTAGATACTTAAAAATTGGAGAGGAAGCTAAAAAGTAATTTTAAGTTTGAGATTAACTTGCCAAAAGTCCCAGCCTCAGCTTATTTTTGCACTTTTGCTATAGGCGCGCGTTATGGAAATACAAACAAAAATTGAGCTAAGTCGGCGTTTGAAAAAACGCTTGTATCCATTAGTAGTTTTAGTGTGGCTGTTGATTAGCATTGGGTTTCCCGCAGTTTTTTACTTTTTGGAAATTACAGTTTTAAAAAAAACGGCAAATATTTACGCTCAAAACCTAGCCGAAAAACTCGTACAACTGGTGTCCCAAGAGCCGAACTCGTGGAAATATCAAAGCCCTAAATACGCTCAAATAGTTGCCAAAAAACTGGTAAAAGACGAAGAAATAAACCTCAAAATTTTAGACGCGCAAGGAATAGCTATCGCTCGTTACGAAAGTACGAACCAAAAACCTATATGGTGGAATGGCTTTAAAGCTAAAGGCTCTGCACCAATTAATCTAAAAAATCGCGTCCTAGGAAGCGTAGAAGTTATTTTAGCTCAAGACAATTTAGAAGAAATGACTTTAGCATTTTTTTCCTTGTCTATCACCCTAGGTACGGGGCTGGGTATTTTAATTTTATTTTTTCCTACTAAAGTAGTTGGTACTATGGAAGGGCAATTGCAAAGCTTAATTAAAACGTTACAGGCAGCTAAAGCGCAAAGCGAATTGTCGCAAGCATTAGCTCAAGCCTCAGAACAGAGATTTCGCGATTTAGTGCATGGACTAGATGCGATCGTTTGGGAAGCAGACGCGACAACGATGCAATTTTCATTTATCAGTCAACGTGCGGAAGAATTACTTGGTTATTCTGTTAGGAAATGGCTGGATCGTACAAATTTTCAGGAAACCTACGTTCATCCAGAGGATTTAGCGCTCGTACAAAGCCGCTATCAAGTGGCTATACTCTTGGGACAAGAGGAAGTAATCGAGTATCGAGCCAAAGCCAACGATGGTCGAGAATTATGGCTGCGCGATTTGGTACAAGTGGTCAAAGATGAAGCTGGAAATACTAAACTACTACGGGGCATAATTGTAGATATTACCTATTCTAAGCAAGTTGAAAAGCAATTAGTTCACGACACTTTGCACGATGTACTCACGGGACTTGCCAATCGAGCTTTATTAATGCAACGGCTGGGCAACTTATTTGAAAAAACAAAACAGCACCCCGATTATCAGTTTGCGGTGTTATTTTTGGATCTCGACCGTTTTAAATTAGTTAACGATAGCTTAGGGCATAGCGTTGGCGATCGCCTATTAATTGAAATAAGCCGTCGCTTGGAAAAATGCGTGCGCTCTAGCGATACTATTGCTCGTCTTGGTGGCGATGAGTTTGCAATTTTACTTGACAATATCAAAGATACAAGTTTTGCGATCGATATTGCCGAGCGAGTGCAAAACGAACTGGCGCTACCGTTTAACTTAAGCGGTCACGAAATGTTTGCGGCGACAAGTATTGGCATTGCGATCGGTAGGCAGGGTTACGAGCGAGCCGATCATCTTTTACGCGATGCCGATACGGCAATGTATTACGCCAAATCTCAAGGCAAGGCAAGACACGAAATTTTTGATAGTAATATGCGCTCTCAAGCGATCGCAGCGTTGCAATTAGAAACAGATTTGCGTCGGGCTATAGAACGCCAGGAGTTGCAAATTTATTATCAGCCGATTGTAATCCTAAAAAATGGAAAAATTACTGGATTTGAAGCTTTATTACGCTGGCAGCATCCCAACTTAGGCTTTGTGTCACCGACAGAGTTTATTCCTATAGCTGAAGAAACTGGGCTGATTATTCCTTTAGGGGAGTGGGTAATCCGCGAGGCGTGTAAGCAGTTGCATTTATGGCAATTACAATTTCCAGAGGTGGAACTAACCATGAGCGTGAATTTTTCAAGCAAACAGTTCGCGCAAACTAATATAGTTGAATTTATTCAAGAAACTCTAGATATAAATAAGTTACAGCCAAAGCAGATACATTTAGAAATTACTGAAAGCGTACTTGTAGACAATAGCCAAGAAATTGCCCAAATTCTCAAACAGTTAAAAAGTTTAGGCGTAATTTTGTGTCTAGACGACTTTGGTACGGGATATTCATCGCTTAGTTACTTGCACCGTTTCCCAATTGATATTTTAAAAATTGACCGTTCCTTTGTTATGGGTATGAGGGACTGTGACGATGACAACTCTAAAATTGAAATTATTCAAACTATCTTAGCCTTAGCGGAAAACATGGCGATAAATGTAGTTGCTGAAGGAGTAGAAACTAAAGAGCAACTAGCAAAACTTAGAGCGCTAAAATGCAAATACGGGCAGGGTTACTTCTTCTCTAAACCAGTAAATAGTCAGGAAAGTGAGAGTTTGTTAGCAATACAGTCTCAGTGGTAAAGGTACTTTTCTGGGTTTGGAACCGCCGGCTCAGGTACAGTAGACTTATAGGCTGTAGCAAAAATTAGTTTATTAAAAATGTACACAGCATCAGAAACCTCTACGATCGCCTTAGTTGTGTTGGTAGCTTGCGGTATATTAGGTTGGGGATTTTATCGGTCTAAATCTTTGGGCAAGTTAGGTATTTTAACTTGGTTGCAGTCGGTAGTTTTGATTGCTCCTTGGCTGATATTTTTTGGCTTATTTGCCGTAGGTATTTATATAAATATTGTGGGTATTTTATTTTTAGTCGTCGCTTCAACGGTGGCTTACATAGCGCTCAATAATCGGCTGAGAATTTTTAAAGCCCAAACTAAAAGCGTGCAACCGAGTCCTGTCGCCGTCGCTGCTCCGGTTGAACCTAGCAAGCAAACATCAACGGTAGTCCCGATTCCCTCGGAAGACATGGTGGCAATTAAGGGAATTTTTAGTATTGATACTTATTTTGCTGTAGAAATTATTCCCTACCAAGAAGGTGTAATTGTTAAAGGCAACCTACGTGGCGAACCAGAAGCCGTCCACAAAAAGCTAACCACAAACTTGCAGGAAAAGTTAGGCGACCTCTATCGTTTGTTTTTAGTTGAAAATACCGAGGAAAAACCCGTAGTAATTATCCTTCCCCAGAGTGCGGACGTGCGCCCGGTGACGGTAAGCCAGTATATCTTGGCTATTGGTTTGATTGTTGCTACCATTGCCACAATTTTTGAGACGGTGGGGATATTATTAGGTTTTGATTTTTTTACCCACCTAGAGCGCTTTGCAGAAGTTTTACCCATTGGTATAGGTATTATTGCTGTTCTAACTGCTCACGAACTCGGTCATTACTTTTTAGCGCGGCGTTACCAAGTTAAGTTGACTCCGCCTTTTTTCTTACCGACGGTACAGCTAGGGTCTTATGGCGCAATTACTCGGTTTGCATCTTTAGTACCCAACCGCAAGGCGTTGTTTGATATCGCTTTTGCCGGCCCGGCGGTGGGGGGAGTGCTTTCTCTATTGCTGCTAGTAATCGGTTTATTACTATCTCATCCTGGTAGTTTGTTTCAAGTGCCTACAGAGTTTTTTCAAGGCTCAATTTTAGTTGGAACTTTAGCACGGGTAATTATCGGAGACAACCTCCACAATAGTTTAGTTGACATCAATCCCTTAACGGTAGTTGGCTGGTTGGGTTTAGTAATTACCGCACTAAACTTAATGCCTGCGGGCGTATTAGATGGGGGGAGAATTGTCCAAGCAATTTACGGACGCAAGACCGCCGGACGAGCTACGGTTGCGACTTTGATTATTTTAGCTATTGCTTCTTTGGCAAACCCTGTAGCGATGTATTGGGCGATCGCGATCCTATTTTTACAGCGCGAGTTAGAACGCCCCAGCCTTAACGAAATTACCGAACCAGACGATGCTAGAGCCGCTTTAGGGCTACTTGCTTTATTTTTGATGATTTCCGTGCTTTTGCCCCTAACTCCGGCTTTAGCGGGGCGCTTGGGCATTGGTGGATAGTTGTAGCCTGAGGAGTTTTAGATATTTAATAGGCGCGATCGCCAGACGCATAGGCGATCGCTAACTTTCAAAATGATAATATTACTAACCCAAATTCTTCTGGCTTGGGATGTCGGGATTATTTGTCTTTTAATCTAAAAATGCTCTTTGATTATTCCATCCAGCGCCAATTGTAACGATTCCAACTATAAACGCCTTGAATTTGGTATTCAGCGCCATTACTAAAGCGAATCGTGCAACTTGTATCCTCAAGGGCAACTACCGTACAGGAAAACCATTCCCGGCTACAGGGGCCTGTTTCTTGCACCCATTCCCATAAGGCGTTAGATACTTCAATGCGATCGCCTATTTTTAGTTTTAGGGCTTCTTGGGCATATTTGGCAATATGTACGGGTTTGATGCGGTTTAGCCAAGCAAAGCCATACAACTGGCGGATAAATTGCATTTCCCCAGAATCTCGCTCTTGCAGCCAATCGTTGAGCAATTGCGCTTTCCAAGAACGATTTTGTTGCTCTTGAACTTGAATATACTGCCAAAAGCTTTGACGTTGCTCTGGGGAAAGTTCGTCTAAAGGATTATCTGACGGCAAATTACTATTATCAATTAATACTTTTTGTCCGATAAATTCCTCAGCGACTTGCAGCATAATTTGTTTTTGCTCCTCGCTTAAAGGGCAAAAACTGTTGTCGCAACGGCTAAAAGCAGCTTTTAAAGCTGCTTCAAGATCGGCTGGTGTCATAGCTCTCTTGCGCGATCGCACTTTATTTGTTAATTATGACAAAACTTCAATCCTACCGATTCCCCACAAAGAAGTAGGGTTTGTTTTCCCTGCCGCGATCGCGTGGTAAGCTCAAAGAGTTGGCTTTAAAGATTTTTTGGTGCAGTGTATGCGGTTAAAATCCCTATTTGTTGTCGCCTTGACTTTGCTATGGGGGATAATTTCTTGGGCAATCGCTCCCTCAGCTATTGCGCTCACCCAAATCAAGTTATCAGATATTGGTTATCAAGAGTGTCCGCCGGAATTAGCTGCGGGTGCTGTTACTAGCGGTACAACAAACGTGGCTAATTGCTTTATCGTCACGGGAAAAGCGGAAAATAATTCTGGTAAACCTGTTTATGACGCTGATGTATTTGGGCGCATTTACGATGCTAATAATGACTCGGTAATGCAAAACCGCACCAGACTAGGTTCAATTGCCGAAATACCTGCGGGTGTAAGCGAGTTTAACATGAGAATTTCTGTTCCAGCAAATCAGCCTTTACCTTTGCAATTAAAGCAGTTTAAAGCCGCAGGTTTTAGCGGACAAGTCAGAAAATAGCGATTTTTTATCATTAAATTAAAAAACCCGCATTAGTTGCGGGTTTTTTGGTGTTTAGGGACAAATGAAATTTGTATCTACACAAACGCTGGGATTCCAGCAACAAAACTACCTAATAACTGCAAAACTATAATTGCCAACATCGGGGAAAGATCGATCCCCCCAAGCGGTGGAATAATTGACCGAAACAAGTTGAGGTAAGGGTCGGTAAGTTGGGCTAAAGTCGCAAAGGGTTGATCGTAAAAACTAATATTGGGAAACCAAGTTAACAAAATGCGAACAAATAACAAAATAGTGTAAATCTGTAGAAAAGTAGATAGCGTATTGGTAAGTAACGCGATTGAAGACATAAGTTAGTTTAGCCAGTGGTAAGTTTTAACAACAATACAGGTTTGACTTTAATCTAGCTGATTTCTGAGAACTTTTCGATCGGGCAATAGTAAGATCAATACAGCAATGTCCTTTATTCTCCCATAGTCCGCTCTAAATTAGCTGGCGGTGGATTGCCATTTACATTACCCAAATTTAAGCGTACTTCATCAATGGTTTCATTCAATTGAGCAATTTTATCTTCTAGCGAGCGACGCGCTACTTCAATTGTTTGCTCGGAAGTAGCTTTAAGCGGACGGCGTTTTAATCTTGAGTTATTGCCATCAACTAAATTGGTTTTCCGCATTGATTCGGTATCGGTGGTAGATTCGTTAATAACTCGCGAAGCAAGTAGAGCGCCGATTACGCCGCCGACGACACCGCCTACAACTGTTCCAGCTATAAAGCCGCCTGTAAATCCATCGCCCTGATTCATCTACTTACCTCCTACAAAGATAACTCGCTCTAAATACAGACTATTTTACCTAAAGTGTTGATGTTCAAGTGCCAAAAGTGCGATCGCCCGCATCTCCTAATCCTGGCACAATAAAACCGCGATCGTTTAGTCCTTCATCAATGGTTGCACTATAAATAATTAAACTCGGATAAGCGACGCTGAGTTTTTGCAAGGCTGGGGGAGCGGCTACAACGGAAATAATCCGCACTAACGCCGGGTCTACACCTCTACTCGTTAATTGCTCCATTGCTGCCATAATTGAGCCGCCTGTTGCCAGCATGGGTTCGGGAATCAAAACTCTAGTTTCTGGTGCAAAGTGCGCGGGTAATTTGTTGAGATAGCAACTAGGAGTAAGAGTTTCTTCGTCTCGCACTAACCCTAAATGATAAATTGATGCTAAAGGTAATAAGGTCTGCGCTCCTTCTAGCATCGATAACCCCGCTCTTAAAATTGGTACAACAGCAATGGGAATTGTAAAATCAATTATTGTCGCCGCGCAAGGTGCGAGGGGAGTTTGCACGATGGTTTCTTCCGTAGGCAACCAGTCGCGGATTGCCTCGTAAGTCAGCCAGCGCCCTAACTCAGTCATTGCACTTCTAAACAATACAGTTGGTGTCGCCTCGTCGCGGGCAACTCCTAACCAGTGTTTGATTAAAGGATGGGGTGGAACATAAATACGCAGTTGCAGCGTCATAGTTAGGGGTGGCACTTCTTTAAAGTCTGACTCATCATAGTATTCTTGCGACCAATCTGGAAAAAAAGTCAGTTTCGCTAGGATAGTTTTTGCTAGTAGTTGAAAATAATTTGCAATAACTATTGACATAGATTCTCAATCAAGTTTATATTAATTTTCAGTGTTCTCCTCTCTTTTAGGATCGGCAGATGGGAAAGGTCGGCTCAGGCAGCCAACCTATCCTATTTTTTTTGGCGATAATGGTTGGAACTAAAAAGCGTTAAACTGTATATGCAGCAAGTGCGATCGCTGGGATTAAAAATTAGATAAATTATTTATGCCTACTGACCAAACTTTATTTGATGCGATCGTCATTGGTTCTGGTATTGGGGGCTTAGTGACGGCTACTCAGTTGGCGGCTAAGGGCGCTCAAGTGCTAGTGCTAGAAAGCTATCTTATTCCCGGAGGCAGTGCAGGTTATTTTGAGCGCGAGGGCTACCGTTTTGATGTCGGCGCGTCGATGATTTTTGGTTTTGGGACGCAAGGCACTACAAACCTGCTTACCAGGGCATTAGAGGCGGTAAATGTTAGTTTAGAAACTATACCCGACCCGGTACAAATTCATTATCATTTACCCAATGATTTGAAAGTAAAAGTTCATCGCGATTATGAGAAATTTTTGCAAGAACTAACCGCTTATTTTCCTCACGAACAGCAGGGTATCCGCCAATTTTATAATGAGTGCTGGAAAGTTTTTAACTGTCTCAATCGGATGGATTTACTTTCGCTCGAAGAACCAAGGTATTTAGCGCGAGTATTTTTTCAGCATCCCTTAGCCTGTCTGGGTTTGGTGAAGTATTTGCCCCAAAATGCCGGAGATATAGCGCGAAAGTATATTAAAGACCCATTGTTATTGAAGTTTATTGATATAGAATGCTACATCTGGTCGGTAGTCCCCGCCGACTTGACACCAATGATTAATGCGGGAATGGTGTTTTCTGACCGTCATTATGGCGGAATTAATTATCCTAAAGGCGGTGTCGGTCAAATTGCCCAAAAATTAGCCGATGGGCTAGAAAAAGCTGGAGGCGAAATTAAGTACCAAGCTAGAGTTACAAAAATTGTTACTGAAAATAATCGTGCTGTCGGCGTACAGTTGGCTTCGGGAGAAGTGTATCGAGCAAAACGGATTATTTCTAATGCTACGCGTTGGGATACTTTCGAGAAGCTGTTACCAAAAGAGCAAATGCCAGCTTCCGAGAAAAAGTGGCAGCAGCGTTATGAAAAATCTCCCAGCTTTTTAAATCTGCACTTGGGTGTAAAGGCGGAATTATTGCCTGTAGGGACGGAATGCCATCATATTTTGGTGGAAGATTGGGACAAGATGGAAGAAACAATATTTGTTTCGATTCCTACCTTACTAGACCCCGATTTAGCCCCGGTTGGTCATCATATTATTCACACCTTTACCCCAAACTGGGTAGAAGATTGGCAAGCACTTAATCCGAAAGAGTACCAAGAAAAGAAAGAAGCGGCGGCGGGGAGAATAATTAAGCGTTTAGAGCAGATTTTTCCTGGCTTAGATGCGGCTTTAGACTACATGGAGATCGGAACGCCTCGCACTCACCGACGATTTTTAAATCGATTTGATGGGACTTATGGCCCTATCCCCCGGCGGAAGTTGATGGGATTATTAGGTATGCCATTTAACAGGACATCGATACCTGGGCTTTATTGCGTGGGCGACAGTACGTTTCCCGGACAAGGATTGAATGCTGTAGCTTTTTCTGGGTTTGCTTGCGCTCATCGCGTTGCGATAGATTTGGGACTGTAATCGGCTTTACACGCCCCCTAACCCCCAAGATTGGGGGAACTAATCCTTCTTTTATTACTATAGGGAAAGGATAATTAGGAAGATATTTAACTAGCAATAGGAAAACTGATTGGACTGGCCCGAAAACCATTCATAAAGTCAATTACAGCAGTTTTCATGGGAGTAGAGTACAAACATAGTAGGAGAAAGATGAGATAAAAAGAAACATCTGTGAGTAAATGCCAGCAGCCTACTCCAACGATCTACGTCAGCGTGTAATTGATACATATAAAGCAAGCGAAGGGTCGCCAAGAAAACTTGCAGAGCGATTCAAAAGTTAGCTTGTCGTTGGTGCAAAGAGTAATGAAAAGTCAGCCCAAAAGCTCACGGAAATGGAGCAAAGGCACTCCTCGCCCAGGATAGAGTTAGCAAAAGTACAGCAATTAGTAGCAGCAGCCCGATGCTTTACTATCAAAGTTATGTACACCTCTAGCAGCGCAAACGGGGATAGTGGTGAGTGTGACAACAGATAAAGATGGTGCTAGAACCGATTCATTGTCCCGATTGCCAGAGCGTTGATGTGGTGATGCATGGTCGCAGTGCTGCTAGAAAACAACGCTATTGTTGCTGCAACGGGGATTATTCGCGACACTCATTTATCTTAAACTTTAGCTATCGAAGACGATTAGCCGCAGTTAAACAGCAAATTAGCGATATGGCAATCAATGGCAGTAGTATCCGCGACACCGCACGAGTGTTGAGGGTTAGCCCAACGACAGTGATTGAAACGCTGAAAAAAAGTCGCAGCAATTAGAACAAGTGAATACAACTTTGCTTTAACAACGACAATCGAATGGTTCAGCAGTCATGGTGGTGCGCGCCCTTGGAGACACAGAGGGATGAAATGTGGAGCTTTGTGGGGTCAAAGCAACATCAACTTTATTAACAGAATACAAATGCCTGTAATGGTAGCGATCGCATTTAGTCTTCTTTTTGGGTTATCTCTTGCGGCTGGTTTATGTTGTCTTAGTAACTATTCTGGCTCACATTTTTTCCATAATTCCTTACTGGCGTTACCGAGAAGATAAAGCTTGTTCACCCGTCAATTTCTAAATAAAGCATCTCCCGTTTGCACGTCAAACCAATGAATGCTTTGATTGGGCAATGCTAAAGTAATATCTCTGTCATTCCAGTTTTGGTTAGTTGGTAGTAAAGACCGGACGGTAATATCTTCACTTAGAGAACTATTTACCTTGACGCTAACTAAATTGTGCATACCCAAGTGTTCCACTAAGAACACTTTTCCTTGAATAGTCTGCGTGTCTCCCGGTTGCGGGATGCGGGCGTTTTCGGGACGAATGCCTAAAACAATTTGCGGCGCTACTGTAACTATGTTTTCCGGTAAATTAATTTTGCTGTCGCCTAACATTGCGTGACTTCCAAGACAAGGCAAAGTTAGTAAATTCATTTGCGGACTGCCTACAAATCCGGCTACAAACTGGTTAGCGGGATGGCTATATATGCGTTCTGGGGGGTCTAGCTGCTGCACGTAGCCGTTGTTTAAGACGGCGACTTTGGTTGAAAGGGTCATCGCCTCGGTTTGGTCGTGAGTGACGTAAACAACAGGAACTTTTTGGGCGGCGAATATTTGTTTGATATCGGCGCGGACTCGTTCGCGCAGCAGCGCATCTAAGTTACTCAAAGGTTCATCTAATAAAAACACATCTGGGCGACGCACCAAAGCCCTACCAACGGCTACTCGTTGGCGTTGTCCTCCTGATAGCTGTCCGGGTTTGCGGTTCATTAAATTTGTGTCTAGTCCTAGAACTTCCGCCGCATGGGCGACGCGCCGAGAAATTTCGGCGGCGGGTGTTTTTTTGAGTTTGAGTCCAGAACAAAGGTTTTCGTAGACGGTGAGATGGGGATATAAGGCGTAACTTTGAAATACCATCGCAATATTGCGA
>JAPJOW010000326.1 GCA_030826005.1 Aliterella sp. RAGGC_92 | reverse complement strand
GTTGGGCGATCGCTACATACTTTCCCCCCATTAGTAGCCTCGCATACGAACTTTTCCCGCACAGCACCATCAGCCCAAGGATTGACGCGCATTTGAAAATTTACGGGTAATTCCTCATCCTGCAAGCGTTGGGCTTCAATTTCATCGGTTAATACCCAGGCATCTTGGGCAGTAACTAATACTTCTGCTACGCCTGTTTCTGCCGTTAGTAGTACCGCATTACTAGCACCCGCAGTCACCCAAGCAAACCAATCTACGCCTTTGAAGCGAACGCCGTCAACTTCGGCTGTAACTAACACTTGACGAATTAACTCTAACTTGGCGCTAACTTCAGCATTCATAACTTTACAGGCGTTTCTATATTGACAACCACCGCTTGCAATTCCTTGGCTTTTTCTTCTGGTAACGCATCATTAGCAAACATTCCGGCGGCGAGTTCAGTTCCCGCTAGGTACTTGAGCCGATCTTTTGTCCGTAATGGTGGGTAAAACTCGGCGTGTAATTGAAATTCTGGATGCGGTTCACCGTCGATAGGCGCTTGAAACCAAGCCATTAAATAAGGAAAAGGGCGATTCCACAAACCGTCGTATTTGAGAGTTACTGTTTTGAGCGCTTTGGCAAGGGCGAAACGTTGCTCTACACTTAAGTCGTTAAATGTCGCAACAGGCGCAATGGGTGCAATCCAGACTTCGTAAGGATAACGGGCGCATACAGGCACAAAAGCGATCGCATATTCATCCAGATAAATAACTCGCTCGTTGGCAGCTATTTCCTTTTGAATCAAATCTGGTAGCAACAAACTTTGATGCTGTTGGTAATATGCCCTTTGACACTCCAGCATCCGCGCTGGAACTGGCGGTACAAAAGGATAAGAGTAGATTTGCCCGTGAGGATGGTGTAATGTTACCCCTACCTCTACGCCGCGATTTTCAAAGGGTAAAACATACTGAATCTGCGGCGGTGCTTTAAAAGTGCGATCGCCCCACACTTGCAAGAGTAAATCTAATCTATCTAGTTCCAGCAAGCTCAAAGCAGTATTGGGATCTTGAGTAAATACCACCACTTCACAAGTCCCGTTAGCTGGCAACGTCTCCACAATAGTTGCTGGCGGATCGTGCGATTCTGGAGTCATTGAAGGAAAGCGGTTATCAAATACAGCTATGTCATAGCGCCCTTGGGGAAGTTCGGTTGGAAACTGCGGATCGGTGGTAGGTGCTAAAGGATTGTACTGAGGCGGAGGCATAAAAGTCCGTCCCTGACGGTGACTAGCATAAGCTACCCATTCGCCGCGTAAAGGATGCCAGCGCAAATGCGGGTTAGCGGCGACTTTTTCATTACTAGGACTAGGGGCAACAATGCCCTCATTAATGGGGGAGCGACTGTATAGGGTCAGTTTGCGCCCATCCGGTTTGAATATTTCCTGGAAATACATCGTCTTCTTCAAATTCTCCTCTAGTTGCTTCGGCGATCGCTTCGATATCAAACTTCGGCGTGCGATCGATATACAATAAGCCATTAGCTTCCTGAAAAGTATCAGTAAGCTGGGTATAGCAAAAGCCGCTAAACATCTCTATTTTGTTTACCGCCCCTAGCAATGCCTCATACCTCAGTTGTAGCTCGGAGATATTGTTAGAGCGCACGTATCCCCAAGTTTTATCAACGGCGATATTTTCTCGCGGCTGGGCGTAAGCTATACCGCCAAACTCTGTTAGCATTACAGGCTGTCCGTGATGGGGATAGCCATCGAGGGTGAGAACGCGCCCTCCTGGACGCTGGCGATCGAATAAATCTGCTAACTTTACATTCTGCCCGTAGCGTTTAAATAACCTGTGCGGTTTGTTGTCGTAGTCATGGATAGCAATAATATCCGTATCGGTACTTTCCCAACCATCGTTACCAATTACTAGCCTTGTGGGATCTAGAGTTTTGGTTAAGTGATACAGCGCTAAAACATAGTTGCGATGCGCCGCAGTTTCCACTAAGTTAGGCACGCCCCAAGATTCATTAAAGGGAACCCAAACTACAATACACGGATGACTAGCATCGCGCTTAATTACCTCCGTCCACTCGCGGGTAATTCGTTCTACGGCGGTAGGCGTGAAGCGGTAAGCGCTGGGCATTTCTTCCCAAACCAACAAACCTAATACATCTGCCCAATACAAAAAACGGGGGTCTTCAATTTTTTGATGCTTGCGGACACCATTAAAACCCATGCTTTTGACTAACTCTACATCGCGCCGCAAAGCTTCATCGGAGGGAGCAGTCATTAAGGTATCACTCCAGTAACCTTGGTCTAGAACTAGCCGTAAATAATAAGGTCGCCCATTAAGCATAAAGCGATCGCGTTGTATTCCCACTGTCCGCATGGCAGTGTACGATCGCACTTCATCTAGCAGTTGATGATTTTTATCCCATAATTGAATCTGGGCATCTATCAATGTTGGCTTTTCTGGCGACCACAATAATTCGTTGCGATAGTCGTCAATTCCTGGGTCAGATAGAGCAATGCGACGGTGCAATTCGCCGTTAAATACATCGTAGCGATCGCTTACTAGCAATTGATCGCCAACGCTAAGTTTAATATTGACTTGAATATCATCTTGTTGTCCGGCGATAAAAGCTTCAAAGCCAATTTCCCAGCGCTCGAAGTGCGGAGTCCAACAAATGCGATCTATATAGGTTTTCCCTACGCGCTCTACCCATACAGTCTGCCAAATTCCACTCGTGCGCGGATACCAAATACTATGAGGCTCTAACTGCCAATCTTGTTTACCGCGCGGTTTTGCTAAGTCTTGGGGGTCATCATGCGCCCAAACTGTAACGCGCTGTACGCCATTTTCGTTTAAAACCGAGGTAATATCAATACTAAAAGGCGTATGTCCGCCTTCATGAATAGCCATAAATTGACCGTTTACCCACACGCGGGCGCAATAATCTACCGCGCCAAAGTGAAGCAGTACCCGGTTTTCATCTTTGGGTAGTTCAAATTCGCGATCGTACCAGCAGTTGGGATGAAAACCTGTATCCCCTATCCCGCTTCTTATCGATTCGGGTGCAAATGGTACTTCAATAGTCTGCTCCCACTCCAGAATGTCTGTAGGGGAAGTATATTGTCCCTCATCGTCGTAGGCGAATTTCCACAAACCATTTAGATTTAGCCAATTGGAGCGTTGTAATTGCGGACGAGGATAAGCTGATTCTAGTTGAGGAATAATAGCTTTAGTTTCAAGCCGATGAGATAAACCACCACAAATATTTTCTGGTCTTGATGAGTTCATTAATATTTTTATCCTTTCCAAGAACTCTAACTTTTTTCTATTGTCTCTTTCTCGCCAAAAATTAAAAAATTAATTTATATAGGTATAACTACCACTGCTAAAAAGATGTAAAGCTAATTTTTTTATGTCGTGTTTCATTAGTTTATATTAGCTTAAGCAATCCAAAGTTTGGTTTAATTCGATTGA
>JAPJOW010000325.1 GCA_030826005.1 Aliterella sp. RAGGC_92 | reverse complement strand
TAAATGTTTTGATAATTGAAAAGTTAAAAAAGGTACTATTACTAACAATAAAACTAATCTAATAGATACAAAAGTTCTTTTTTGAGAAAACCGAAACTTTTGTACTACTTCAACTTCAGACTTAGGGTCTAATTCAATCTTTAAGCGATTGAGAGTACTTAAGATCGAGCGGGGTAAAACACTGGTTTCATCTGCCTTACTTTCCAACCGCTTAGTTGGTTTAGCTAGTGGTAATTTTTGGGGAATTTTATCGGGGCGCTCGACTCGTTCTGTTTTAATAATTTGCGGAGGTTTATCTATAGGTAATTCCGTCTCGCCCTCCACCGTATACTTTCCTACTACTCGGTCGATAAAATTTAGTTTTTCTAAAACATCATTGGCATAGTTTTTAGATTGAACGTCAAAACTATTAACCGTAACTGCACTATTGTTTTTTGCTAACTTGAGATTTTGATTGAAATTACTAAACCACGAACGGCTGAAATTAAATTCTGTTAAACTCATGCGGACAGTTCTCAAAAACTTGTTAAGCTCCGAGTGCAAGTAATTCATTACGCTATTGCCATAGCGATCGCTAAAATCGGGAATCTTCTCGCCATCGAAGTACTCGTCTTCCAGAGCTTTAATTAAAGCCGCAGCTTCACAGGCTCGATCGAGCGATCGCTCGGTTGTCTGCAAATAGCGTTGATAAGCCGTATCTAAGTAGGAATATATATTAGATAGCAAACTAGACTTTTTCATGTAGAAAATTATCCAGCCTTAATTAGGTAATTGTTAAACTTACATTAATGTACGAGGGATCTTAGCAAATCTACGAGGTAAGAGTTGGTACAATTAGATTCTGTTTGGATAGAAGGTTCGAGCAATACTGGTAAAACAACGCGTCTAGTCGAGCAATTCTGTCTATGGATGCAATTTGACGGCGCAGAACGCAGCCAAGTTTCTAACCGCAGGCAGAAGCAAAAAGCCCTGAATCTTCCCCCAAAACTAGATTGGCAGCAAACAGAGCCAGCAGTGTTAGTTTTTGCCGTAAATAACGACAATCGCCAGGAGTTGGTAGAGCGGATTGTCGCCGCTACAGGGGGTAAGTATCCTATCCGCGCCAAAACACCATTGGGATTTTTGCAAGACGAAGTAATCTTATACTGGCCCTTGCTGATTGGATTATTAAATCTCAAAGCCCAATTTCCAGTTAGGCTGCGCCCTGAAACCGAACAAGAATTAGCGACTAAACTATGGAAACAGCTAGAGGGAGAATTGTTTGATGCTGTGGGAGTAGGCGAGTATCGATTGGTACGGCGCATTTTGGACTTATTGCAACTAGCAGCTTATAGCGGTACTCCTACCGAAGACATTGCCACAGTTTTAGAGCAAGGTTTGCTAGAGGAGGAGGAAACGAAAGTAGAATACGCTAAATTGCTGCTTTGTTGGCGCAGTTGGTGTCGGGAGAGGGGTTTATTAACCTACGGTACAATCACCGAATTGTACTACCAACACTTATTACCCGATCCAAATTACCAGCAGCATTTATTGCGGCGCTATCGCTATGTTTTAGCCGATGATGTTGACGATTATCCAGCCGTTGCGCGTCACTTGATTGATTTTTTGTTAGATCGAGGTGTTGTCGGCGCGTTTAGTTATAATCCTGACGGTGCGATTAGGCTGGGGTTAGGATCGGATTCAGAGTATTTAGCGCAATTGCGATCGCGTTGCCAACAAGTAGAAACCTTAATAGCGCCACCAGTAAAGACTTTAGCAGAAGTGGCGCTATTGATGACAGAATCTATCAGCCAACCGTTGACGCTAGTTAGTTTACCTAGTTCAATCCAAACAATAGCAACTACTTCGCGCGCGCAGTTGCTCCGAGAAACCGCCGATGCGATCGCCGACGCTATAGAATCGGGAGCAGTGCAGGCGCAGGAAATCGCGATAATTGCTCCAGGTTTGGATGCGATCGCGCGTTATAGTTTAGTAGAAATTTTGCGTAAACGGGGAATAGCGGTAGCGCCAACTAACGATCGGCGTTCTTTAAACAGCTATCCAGCAATTCGCGGCTTATTAACTTTGCTGGCTTTGGTGTATCCCGGTTTGGGGCGGTTGGTAGATAGGGACTCTGTAGCCGAGATGCTAGTTGTTTTGACTCCCGATTTAACTACACAAAACGGCTACAAAATTGACCCTATAAGGGCTGGTTTAATTGCGGACGCTTGTTTTGAACCCCACCCCGATCGCCCGAACTTGCTGCCTCATTTAGCCTACGATCGCTGGGATAGATTGGGCTATACGGCAACAACTGCCTACGACGAGCTATTGCAGTGGATAGATAAACAACGCGCTCAGTACCAGATGCGGCTTTTGCCTAGTCCAATTTCTTTACTAGATAGAGCAATTCAAGACTTTTTATGGCTTGGTAACAATCTTCCCTACGACCTCGTAGCTGCCCTTAGAGAGCTATTAGAGACGGCTCAACATTATTGGGAAGTCGATCTGAGGTTAAAGCAAATTGAACCCAGCGACGCGCCCGCAAATGCCACCATCGCTCAATTTATTAGCTTGCTCCGACGGGGAACTATTACTGCCAATCCTTACCCCGTGCGTCCGATTGGCGCAGCCAGTCGCGCTGTAACTCTTTCAACCATCTTTCAATATCGTTCTAGCCGTCAGCGTCATCGCTGGCAATTTTGGTTAGATGCGGGTTCGCCTTTGTGGTTGAGTGGTGGTGCGGCGACGTTATTTGGTGCTAATTTATTTTTGCAACATCGGTTTGCGCGTCCTTGGACGGCAGAAGAAGAAAAGCAAGCTGATGAGGAGCGTTTGCAAAGAATTATTCGCGATTTATTAGGGCGCGTGGAGGAGCGAGTTTATTTGTGTCATAGCGAACTTGCGGTAAACGGACAAGAACAATTAGGGCCATTATTAAATATAGTTAATGCTTCGCTTCCCGTTGTTTCTGAAGCTCTAACCAGTCCCGAATCTCTTGAGCTAACCAAATAAGTTCAGCATCACTCAATGTTCGTCCAAAGGAACGTCTAACAAAGTGATTCCTTTCTATTTGCTCAAAGTGATTTGTAACAAAAGGATTTAAGTAAGGGCCGAATGCAATAGTTACACCTTTTCCCTTACCGCTATAAGTAACATAAACATCTTGAATATCAGCGATAAGTTCTTTATGTTTGGCACAATTTATTTCAGATATTTTTCTTACAAACTCTAAGCTTTCAGAATTAAATTTGATGTTATCGCTTCCAAGATAATAGCTAATTATATTAATAATGGTTGGAACAGTAAAAAACAATGCAATTATTAGTAGGGGAAAAACAAACATCATCACTAAAAAAATGATACCTCCTAATGTAATTAAATAGAAAGTTATAATTGTACAAATTTGCGAGTTCAAATTATCTAATGCTTTTATTTTAATTTCTAAATGTGAAAAAGATTTTTTTAACTCAACCTGAGTGTAGTCTG
>JAPJOW010000324.1 GCA_030826005.1 Aliterella sp. RAGGC_92 | reverse complement strand
GGTATCTGAGTAGTAACGCTTCCTAATTCCCGCCGTTTTAAAGCCAAATTTTTGATAGAGTGCGATCGCATTTTTATTTGAAGTCCGCACCTCCAAACTCGCTCTTTCCAATCCCCGCCTTTGGGCAGAAGCCAGCATTGCGAGTAAGATAAATTGCCCGAAACCTTGACATTGGTAGCGGGGATGAACTGCCAAAATTGTAATATGAGCTTCATCGACAATTGCCCATAAACAGCCCATCCCTACTAATAAAGGCGGATAACCGGGGAGAGATAAACCGAGTAAATCGGCATTGGGGCTATCTATTTCTCGCTCGTAGCCTTCAATCGTCCATAAACCGCCGAAGCATACCTGGTCTAGTTCCAGTACAGCCTTGAGCATTTGATTGGTAATTGGTTTAAGTTCTAATAAATTCACGCGAATTATTGTTACGAACGCTTAGTACACTAGGAATTAGCAATTAACTTTTGTCTATCAATTTCCTTTAAGGAATGTTTCTTAAATTATGGTATCCACGTTTCACCCAGTAGAGAGTGAAAATTCTGGCGCTGGTTATTTACCCAATTCAAATAATACTCTAGTAAAATCTCCTAACCAAGAGCTACTACCGCTTACAGCAAAAATTAACGAGTTGGATGCTCTCGAAATTGGCGGTTGCAATGTCCCAAGCCTTGTAAAGCAATTTGGTTCGCCACTATATATTTTAGATGAAGAAACTCTCCGCACTGCTTGCCGTCAGTATCGAGACGCAATGCAACGTTACTATCCGGGCGAATCTCAGGTACTATACGCTTCTAAAGCTTGGAGTTGTTTAGCAGTATGCGCGATCGCTTTTTCGGAAGGTTTGGGCATTGATGTAGTGTCGGGGGGCGAACTTTATACAGCTTTAATGGCAGGAGTTACGCCCGATAAACTCTACCTGCATGGCAATAATAAATCTGTCCAAGAATTAACTGAAGCGATCGAGTCTGGCTGTGCGATCGTGGTGGATAATTGGCAAGAATTGCACAATTTGGTAGCTATAGGAAATTCTGCCCGGATTATGCTGCGGCTAACTCCTGGAATTGAGTGCCATACTCACGAATACATCCGCACGGGACACTTAGACAGCAAATTTGGTTTCGATCCCAATCAACTAGATGAAGTATTTGCCTTTGTCAGTCAGCAAGAATGCCTAAATTTTGTCGGATTTCACGCTCATATCGGTTCGCAAATTTTTGAGCGCCAACCACATCAAGATTTAGGTGGGGTGATGGTGCAGTGGATCAAAAAAGCTGCAAAGTACGACCTAAAAATTAGTGAATTAAATGTAGGTGGTGGTTTAGGTATACGTTATACCGAATCGGACGATCCACCAAGCATTGATGAATGGGTACAAACTATTTGTCACGGGGTAAAAGATGCTTGCGCGAGCGAAAACTTACCCTTACCTAAATTACTATGCGAACCAGGGCGCAGTCTTATTGGTTCTGCTTGCATCACAGCTTATACCATTGGCTCAACCAAAGTAATTCCCGAAATTCGTACCTATATTGCTGTAGATGGAGGTATGTCCGATAACCCCCGCCCAATTACTTATCAATCTGTTTACCGTGCTGTCGTTGCTAATAAAATGTCCGCTCCTCTCACTCAAACAGTTACGGTAGCTGGAAAGCATTGCGAATCTGGCGATATTGTGATTAAAAACGCAACCTTGCCCCCGACAAGTCCTGGAGATATTCTCGCTGTCATGGCAACCGGTGCGTACAATTACAGCATGGCATCTAACTACAACCGCTTGCCCCGTCCGGCGGCAGTATTAGTTAATAGGGGTGAAACAAATTTAATTTTGCAGCGCGAAACCTACTCAGATTTAATTCAGTTTGACCGACTACCCGATCGCCTAGGCAGTCAATAATAAGTAAAGGGCTTAGTAGAAATACTGCCTGTCACACCAACTGATTTTCGATAACAAAGGTAAACTTGCAACTAATGAGAGATTGGTGGAAGCAATGGCTGGTAAATGTAGGCTGGGTACAGCCCTTGTTGCTTCAAACTCTCGATTTGGGTTTGGTGTTGGTACTTACCTATATGGTGCTAGTCATCATCGGCGAACGCCGGACTTTGTGGATGGTGCGGGGATTTATTATTTTAATCCTCGCGTCTGTTCTGAGCGGTTATTTGCACCTAGTTGTACTAAATTTTGTTTTAGAAAAGTTAGTAGTTGGTTCGGCAGTAGCAATGGCGGTAGTGTTTCAACTAGAGTTTCGGCGATTTTTGGAACAGTTGGGACGGGGAGAGTTTAAACAGTTGTTGCAACCTTCAACTAACACTATTTCTAAGCCGGATAGCGTAGTTGATGAAATTGTCGATGCGGTGATAGAACTATCGCAAAATCGCATTGGCGCTTTACTGATTTTGGAAACTGATAGCCCCCTAGACGAGCGCTATTTTTCTGTACCAGGAGTTAAACTAAATGCAGAAATTTCTAAGGAATTATTGCAAACAATTTTCCAGCCAAAAACTTTATTACATGACGGAGCAACGTTAATTCGCGGTTCGAGAATTATGGCATCAGGGATAATATTGCCCCTTAGCGATCGCACGGCTTCCCGTCAACTCGGAACGCGCCATCGGGCGGCGATGGGTATTACCGAGCGAGTAGAAAATTGTATTTGCGTAGTGGTATCGGAAGAAACAGGCTCAATATCTTTAGCAGAACGGGGAATACTAAATAGACCACTTACCAGCAGTAAACTAAGGGAACTGTTGGAGGCGAGATTTTCGCCTGTAGTGGAACGCGAAACGGTTGCTCCTAGTCTACGAAGTTTGGGTTATCACTTCAAAACTAGAGGGCAACTTCTAACTTCACGTTTACTCGGTCTACCATCATCAGTTTCTCGGAAGAAAAAATGAAAACGCCAAGTGTATTACAGCAATTGCCCCCAGATTTAACGCTAGAACGTTTGCCCAAGCACGTAGCGGTCATTATGGATGGAAATGGTAGATGGGCTAAAAATCAAGGTTTACCCCGCATTATGGGGCATAAAAAGGGCGTAGATGCCCTCAAAGACCTCCTGCGTTGTTGCAAAGATTGGGGGATCGAGGCGCTGACGGCTTATGCTTTTTCTACGGAAAATTGGAATAGACCGTTAGAGGAAGTAGATTTTTTAATGACTTTGTTTCAAAGAGTGTTGCGGCAAGAACTGCGGGGCATGATGCAGGAAAACGTCCAAATCCATTTTGCGGGTAAATTGGACGCTCTGCCGCACTCTTTGCAAGCGGAAATCGAACGCTCGATGAACGAAACGCAGCACAATCAAGATATTCAATTTACCGTCGCAACCAATTACGGCGGTAGACAAGAGATTATTGAGGCGACAAAAGCGATCGCGCATTTAGTTCAGCAAGGGAAGATTCAACCCCAGGATATTGATGAATCCTTGTTTTCAAGTCACCTCTACACGGCGGGAAGAAGCGATCCAGATTTAGT
>JAPJOW010000323.1 GCA_030826005.1 Aliterella sp. RAGGC_92 | reverse complement strand
CATTAAAAATACCGATAAGCCATACCTGTCATAGCTTATCGGTTATACAATACAATTATGTTTTAGAGCTAAAGAAATTATTTATGCTTAATACTCATTTCTCCTAGAAACTCCACCGCCCTCGCGTCGATTGTCCTCTCTGGGTTTAGCTTTATTTACTCTCAATTGACGACCCATCCATTCCGCCCCATCTAGTTCAGTAATGGCGGTATCTTCTTGAGCATCTTCATTCATATCGACAAAAGCAAACCCGCGCATCCGTCCGGTTTCTCTGTCTGTGGGCAAAACAATTCTTTTAATTGAGCCGTACTCCGCAAATACTGCTCTAAGGTCTTCTTCGGTAGCGCGGTAAGAGAGGTTTCCAACGTAAATAGTCATAGCGATCGCGATTTTGTCTGGACGAGTTGCAGAAGCTTCAGATCCATAAATCGATAGATAAAACATTGCAAGCAAGTAAAATCTATCCAAGCTATCGATGGTAAATCTAGATTTTTAACCCTATAGGGCTGCAAGTCTAAACCTTAACCAAAGATGGGACTGAACTTACACATACCGTCATATCATAACTTATTCCTAAGTTTTTCTTAGGTGATCTGCAATACAAAACTTCTTAGTTGTTGCGGTTAGCAATTTGCTAACCGCAGAACATTATTTAGTCGATGGAAATAGATTGAGGCCCTTTACTATTGCCATTGCGATCGCTGTCTGTACTAAAGCTACTATAAGTTGACGTACCGCCTTGCTGTTCGAGCCAGCTTTTAACTGGGTCGTCATTTAAGTTGAGCCGCAAAAAGCCAGAGCAAAGCCCGCCTAAAAACGAGACTGGGTGCTGAGTCAATTCTTTAAAAATCGGTGTTAGTTCGTCTACAAACATTCTCTAATGCTCCTACTATCCTATTGGCTGAAATTTTAACGTTTCTAGGTGGCTCGTTGACTCCTCCAAGAGAAGATTCCTTACTAATTTGGTTGCTCGGCGGCGAACAAACATTTATCAGAATCGCAACCTGCGGGGCCAGCTTCGGTCATTTCCCCAGAATCGTAACGACTCAAAGCGGCGTAAAAATCATCGGTTTGGCGGCGGCTGTTCACTTCCTGCATTAATTGGTTGTAAGTTTCTTTATTAATCGGTTCAAAAGGTAAACGCGGGAAGGTCTGATGCGCGTCAAATCGAGCCAATAAAGCGGCGGAAATATAACCCTCGTCATCGCGGATTGCTTCGTAAATGCGCGTCCCTAAGCTTTCAATTTCGTTTTCTCTTAGCTCAATGGTGGCGCTGGTGTTGTGAGCAACATAATACTTTTGCACCTGCATATAAAAGTCCATTTGAGAAGCGGCGCTAAAGCGACTAATTTCAATTTCATCCGCCCCCGGAAAATCTGCCCAAGGTACGGCGACAGGAATTTCTACTAGCCATTCAGTACAGCGATCGTCAAAAGGATTGTTTAGCAAGTTGCCATTTTCGTCTTTATCCGATTGCGAAGGCACAATATTGTAGCCGTAATCAATGCAAGCTAGGGCTACAGGGTCGTTTTTACGAAAAGTGATGCGGCGTATAAAACGTTGCGCTTTGGGGGGATGCCAGCCCGGAGAAGCGCCCGTGAGCAAAGATTTTGTCCCCGATGGTTGCACGGTTGTACAGCGATTTGGGCGTTTGAGATTATGAGTGTCGCAATAGCGCCAAACTACCTTGTTAACAATTTCTTTCCACCGACTTAAGTATGCTTGTTCTTGGCGCTTGAACTCTAATCCTTCCTTAGTTTGCGGTCTTCCAGCTTCCCACCAGCGCAGCCACTGCGTCCCAAAAGCATTGACAAAAAAGTCAAATAACCCGGTGAATGATACGCCGACAATCGGGTCTAATTCCCGCGAGGATTGATATCTTTGTTCGATAAATTGATGGTTCAATAAAGAGGCTACAGATAAAGCCCCGGCGGTGAAAGCGTCCTCTTGTTCTTGGTAGTTGTGAGGATCTATTTGATTGAGGTGGATCTCCGAAAGATTGCAGTTTCCCGTTAGCGTATTGCCAAAAACACCTTTATTAAATTCTAGTTCGTTGAAACAATAAGTGTCATGGTGTCCTGGTAATTCTTCAACGCTTTGGATACTTTGCCATTTGCCTTTTGTTGTGGGTTTATGTCCTTTGGTGGTATCTAAACGCTGACAGGGAATCTCTGCACAATCAGTAATTTGCAGATAGTACAAGTCTTTTGTTTGACCTAAATTTGTTGTACTTGCTTGACGTGCCATGATGTTTACAGACGATCTAATGGCGCACTTGGACAAAAGTAGTTGTAAGCGATAAGCCCTTTGATAATCGGACACATAGATGCTGATGCCATAGCTATCGGTGTTAGAACCGTCAGCGTCCGCAAGTCCAGCGATAAAGGCAAGAATAGCTTGTTTGTTCCAGCAAGCGATCGCATTTAAGGAATCTGCGTCGTTTTTCAGGCGTTGTAACAATTCTCCTGAGAAACCTAAATCTGTAACATCTACAAAGGTTGGTAAGTAGCTGTATTTTCTTTCGGGTGATTTTTTGCCTGCAACAAAAAGTTCAGCTTTCTGCTGATACAGGCGGATTTTTGCCTTGCCATTGTTATCTATTGTGCCATCACCTACGGCTACGCCCAAAGTGTAAGCATAGGATGAATCTACAGCAACGCCGTCTTGATAATCAATTGCAAACGGTTCTGTATGAATGCTGTACTTGCTGTAACTCAATAAATCTTTTGTTTGTACCTCTTTGTATTCTTTCCCAAATCTATCTTTGACAAAGAAGCGGTGATACTCGGTTGCATCTAAGTAAGAACCATCAGCAAAACGAACTCTATATAGTTTTTGGTTTGTATTGGTTTGGAAAGGAACTACTTTACTCCAGCGCTTACCGTTCCAAATTTCGATTTCTTCTCCAACTACATCTTTAATTTTGTAAATGCTGTCACGGGTAATTAGTTGAGTTTCCCCAGATACGCAGTGGAAATTAGCGCCGAGGATTTCACCGCAGTTGTGAGCCACCAAACCATTAGCATCGAATCTGGCTACACCAGGGACAGTACAATCGTAAACTGCTTCTTGTCCATCTGCTTCAATACTGCAAACGGTTACGCTAAACCGTTCTCGGTTAATGTTTCGTTTGTATCCTGACAACAAACCTTGTAAACGTTCGGCTTTGTTAGATTCTTTAAATCCAATTAGTTTTTGGAAAGTAACGATGTTGTCGTTCGCTATAACTAATTCATGTTGCGATTGACAAAAATATTCAGCTAGTTCACGGTTGGAGTCTGGCAGCATTCTTACGCCTTCTAATCGGCGATTTTGGTAAATACTTGTAGCAATTCCTAAGCGGAGTAGCATCCTTTGTACAGCTTCAAGTAAAGGTAAGTTGCTTTGAGCTAATCGAATGCTGATACCTTTACTTTGAGTACCTTGGACACTACCATCGGCATCAAATATTCCTTGCAGAAAACCACAGT
Organism: Aliterella sp. RAGGC_92; assembly: GCA_030826005.1. Taxonomy (GTDB): domain Bacteria; phylum Cyanobacteriota; class Cyanobacteriia; order Cyanobacteriales; family Chroococcidiopsidaceae; genus Aliterella. Next base: position 15 of record JAPJOW010000323.1, on the reverse strand, counting down.
AGAAGTCAAAGCTTG
>JAPJOW010000322.1 GCA_030826005.1 Aliterella sp. RAGGC_92 | reverse complement strand
GGACAGACCTTAGCGAAGCTAATTTAGTTCGCGCTAACTTGAGTAAATGCGATTTGGTTAAAACGAATCTAACTCGGACTATTTTGTACGATGCTAAGTTGGTGGGTGCAGATTTTAAGGGAACTCGTTTATTCTACGGTACGGCGGAAGTAGCTAGTCCCCGCAGTCGCACTCAAGAGCCTAATTACAAAACTGGAGAATGTACTGGTGCGGTAGTTGAAAATGCCGATTTTAGCGACGTACAGAGGATGTCTGAATCGGTACGTTACTACTGTTGTGCTTGGGGTGGCGAACAAACTAGAGCAACGATTCCTGGGGGATGCGAAGGTATTGCTAGTAAGTTAGCATGATGGCAAGATTATTTTCTTCCAACTTAACCCTGATAATTACTTCTGTATATAAAAACACATAGACTTAGGTCATTAAAGCTGCTAAAGTATACTTAGGCCGCTTAAGTAACACAAACTACTTGTATTTATTAGTACACCTTTGCAAATAAATTGGGCGGCTGAATAGCGATCGCTTTGATAGCAAGCAAGTCTTGACAAAAACTATCTAGCCTAAAGTAATTGGTTTTACAAGGCATTGAAGTTAGAACAAAAACAACTTATCTTCATATAAAGATAATGCTTAGTCAAACCGAACTTAGTAGAGCAAAAATGGCTACCAAGAAAAAATATTTAGACGGGTTTATTTTTGTATTTACTATGTGGCTGTTAAGCCGCTTGTTAATTGTTACTGTCATGCACCTAATCGCTCCAGCAATTGTGCCAGAAGCGGTTCAAAACGATCCTAAGTTTGTTGAGGAGATAGGCTGGGAGAGGTTTTTAAGTTGGGATGGTAACTGGTATCGCAATATTGCAACTTCAGGCTACGAGTATGCGGATGATTTTAAACAACATTCTGTAGCATTTTTTCCTTTATATCCCATAATTACTCGTGGAGTAATGAGCTTAGGAATATCGTTTGCCGCCGCAGCTACAATAGTCAATAATGTAGCCTTTTTAGGTGCATTGCTAGTTTTGTATAATTGGGTACAAGAGCGGCAAAACACTAACGCGGCAAGATGGGCAACGGCGGTATTGGCATGGTGTCCGTTTTCGCTGTTTGGCACTGTAACTTACACAGAGGGATTGTTTTTGTTACTGAGTACGGCGGCTTTACAAGCATTTGACCAAAAGCAACACGTAAAAGCTGGTATTTTAGGAGCATTAGCAACGGCTACCCGGATTACAGGATTACCGCTCATCCCGACATTTTGGCTAGTCGCTTGGAAAGAACGCCGCAACGCTCTAGCTTATGGTGCGGGGATTGCGGTAAGCTTTGGGTTATTAGCATTTATGTTGTATTGTGCTATTCGTTTTGGAGAACCTGTAGCTTTTCTGCGCGCTCAAAGAGGCTGGCAGGCTGAAAATGGGACGGGTTGGGATGGTTGGATCGATTTATTTACTCAAGAATTAATTTTACGCGAGGGTGCGAGTACGGCGTTTTTGGCTGTAACCAAAGTCTTGATGTTTTTTGGTGGCGGCTATGTTTTGTGGCGGATGCGATCGCAATTACCCCGCGTTGCCGTAATTTTTGGATTCTGCTCTTTAGCAATGCTGTTTAGCTCTGGAACGGTTGTCAACTCAGTTAACCGCTATGCTTACGGAATAGTGTCTTTATCCTTTGCATTAGGCGTACTACTATCGCGCCATCCGCGTTGGGGGTATGCAACTATGGGAATTTTTGCTTTATTAAGCGTATACTTCTCTCTACGGTTTTCTTGGGGTTTGTGGGTAGCTTAAAGTAGCCTTGTAGCACGAGTAGGAATACGCAAATTAGAGGTTCAAAATGAAAAGAGGTATTTTACTACTCACAATTATCTGTATCGTGGCGACCGGTGGAGCAATTTACTTATTGGGGGGAATACAAAGCGCCCAAATTAAAGCTTGGTTAAACGCTGTAGGTATTTGGTCGCCAATTATTTACATTGTGTTGTATGTCATAGCAACTGTATTAGTTTTACCTTCAACGGTACTCAATCTCACCGGGGGAGCAGTTTTTGGCCCGGTATGGGGAACTTTATGGACGAGTTTGGGGGCAATTATTGCCGCAGTTGTTGCTTTTGCTTTTACTCGTACCGTAGGTAGAGAATCTGTAGCCAAAAGGCTTTCAGGACGTTGGCAAGCTATGGACGCAGAAGTACGCCAGGGCGGGTTGTTTTATATGTTTGCCATCCGGTTAGTTCCAATTATGCCCTACGGCTTGGTAAATTTTGCGGCGGGGTTAACATCAATTAGTTTTAAAGATTATATTCTGGGAACAACAATTGGTACTGTTCCTAGTGTTTTACCGTTTGTATTGCTGGGTAGTTCGGGGTTAAAGGCATTGAATACGGGAGATGTTTTACCCTTAGTAGGAGCATTGGCACTTACAGGTATTCTGGTAGGAGGCTCTACATGGTATCGCCGTCGGCGCATTTTATCGAGGAAAACCGCAGAAGCCTTACAAAAATCAGAAGAAATTAGCAATCAAGACTTAAAGGAACGCTAAACTATGTCTCCTAAATATTCTTTTATTATTCCAATTTATAACGAAGAAGAAACGATCGCCGAGATGTATCGCCGCATGAGAACGGTAATGGATCGGATGGATGGGGAGGTAGAATTAATTTTAATCAATGATGGTAGCCGCGATCGCTCTTTGCCTTTGATGCGGGAGTTGCACGATAAGGATTCCCGCGTTTGTTATCTGAGTTTGGCGCGTAATTTTGGACACCAAATTGCGGTGACGGCGGGTTTAAACTTTTCAAGGGGTCAAATCGTTGTGATTTTGGATGCAGACTTGCAAGATCCACCCGAACTCATCCCTGATATGGTAGAAAAGTGGCGACAAGGTTATCAAGTAGTTTACGCCCAACGTACTCAACGCCGTAAAGAAAGTTGGTTTAAGCGATTTACGGCATATAGTTTCTATCGATTGCTCAAACAACTTGCCGATGTTGATATTCCCACAGATACGGGGGATTTTTGTTTGCTAGATCGCAAGGTTGTAGACGTGCTAAATGCCATGCCAGAACGCAACCGTTACATTAGGGGGTTGCGCTCGTGGATTGGTTTTAGTCAAACTGCAATCCGATTTGAGCGCGATCCTCGGTTTGCTGGAGAAGTTAAGTACACTTTCCGCAAGTCTTTTGGTTTAGCAATTAATGGCTTAGTATCATTTTCTAAAGTTCCCTTGCGTATTTCTACTTATATAGGGTTGTTGGCAGCGATCGCATCTATTTTAATGGGTTTATTAGTTTTATATTGGCGGATTTTTGTCCCCAATTCGCCGTTAACTGGCTTTGCCATGATTTTAATGGCAACATTTTTTCTGGGTGCGGTACAGCTAGTTTGTATTGGCATTTTGGGCGAATATATTGGGCGGATTTACGAGGAAGTCAAGGGTAGACCGTTGTACACTTTAGGGGAAGTCGGTGGCTTTGTGCGTCAGGAAACAAAAGTTTAGGGCGATCGCACTTCTAA
>JAPJOW010000321.1 GCA_030826005.1 Aliterella sp. RAGGC_92 | reverse complement strand
GAAGTATCTAGCCAATCGCGGGATGATGCTTAAAGTAAGTTGAGGAAAGAGAAATCCAGTCTAAATTTTTCTTTCCTTTTATCTTAATAATTCTACATACTAATTTAATCAAAGAAATATATAATTATTCAACTCTCGACTAAATTTTAGGTAAATAAAGACTGTATCTAGAAGCACAAAAGTAAATTGTTCTTTAAGATGCAAACAAAAAATCAAAAGATTCGCTAAAATTTCCTAACCAAACACGGTTTGCCGACTTATAATTTTTGACTAAAGCTCGTCATTACCCTTGCGCCAAACACCTATGAATACAGAAGAAAGCGAACAAGATGTAAGTCATCGTTTGCAAAAACTAGAAGTTTCTATTCAAGATAAAGCCTATCCAGTAACTACTCAAACGCCTAAGAGCGAAAATGCGGCGGGGAACTTAAACAAATTTATAGCGTTGTTTAAGTCTTTACCAAACACGGGAAAACTAATCGTTGTTGGCGTTGGGATTATAGTAGGATTTGCCATACTTAAAAGCTTATTAAACTTAGTTGCAGCACTATTTAGCCTAGCGTTTTTAGGGTTAGTGGTGTACTTTATGTATCAGTTTTTAGTAGCTCGTAGCTCTACAACAATAGAAAAGTAATTCCATCGGCGCTAGGTACGGGATAAAAATTTATATAAAGGATATTGAGATGGCTAATCCAAGTGTGAGGAGAGGGGGCGATCGCAATTATAAGCAAGCAAAGGTACAACCACTGCCATTGGTGACTAGACGCTTTGCTGCTTGGGCGATTGAAATATCAATTATTGCGAGTAGCGCTATAGTTCCCTATAGTTTGGGGATGTATGCTAAGACCCACTTAGCAGAGCAAGTACCGCTAAACCCAGTTTTAACAGCAACCGAAAAAATTATTAAAACTACCTTTGCTTTACCCGCAAGTAAAGAAGTTAGCGAAGTACCACCCCTAACTAATCTACTATGGTCTGCTGCCCTTGCCGCTCCTATAGTATTAGGTGGCTGGCAAATATATCTACTCTCCAAAACTGGTAGCACCTTACCCAAACGCTGGCTAGGTATCCGCGTAGTCACTACCGCCGGAAAACCACCGGGTTTAGCAAAAATTATCCTCCGCGAAGGCGTAGCAACTTGGGGATTACCTTTATCTATTGCTTACACTGTATGGCGTTGTAGTAGTTTATTTCCCGATCCGGGAATGCTTGCTCTTTTAGCTGGAGTAATGTTACTAGGAGAAGGCATTAGCGCCCGATTTGACCGCCAGCGCCGCTCGTTTCACGACCTAGTATCGGGAACTTACGTTGTCAATGCCAGCCGCATTTATGCCCCCAATACGGGGCGTTTAGGAGAAGATAGCGGACAACAAGTTAAGTGGGATACATCTATTTATAGTTGGAAAAAACCCGCATCTCATGTAGCTGACGCGGCTATTGTCGTCACCAAAACAAAAAAACAGCAGCGAAATTTGTGGGTTTGGATGCGTCGCCATCCCAAATTTGCCTTAACGGTAATTGCAAGTTGTAGTATGGGAACAATTGTTGGCACTTTAATTGCTACTCAACTATACGTCCGCACGCAAATAGATCGAGGGCAAATAGCTCAGTACAATAGCGAACAATTATTGGCAGCAACCAAACAATTAAATGCTACCGAGGCGAATACCTTAGCCGAGCGGACTGAAACAATTTTAAATCTTGGTACGGTAAATAATCCCCAAGCAAAGCAGTTGTTAGTCAACTTGTTGGCGCAATCTTCTACTCCTGAATTAACCCAGATAATTCAACAAGCGTTGGTTACAAGCGGTACAACCGCATTACCACAATTGCAGCGCTTAAATTTATCTTTAACCAACAATGCCGATGCTCCAAGCCGCCAAAAACTGATCGATACCCAAAATGCGATCGCCAAAATTTTATCTATTTATAGCGGAAAATTAACTTCAGTACAACTAGACCGAGTTAACTTGGGGGAAAACTCCAGTTTTAACTTAGTCCTCAACCAAGTTAATTTAGCAGGTATTGACTTTAGTGGCGCAAATCTCGACCGGGCAAGTTTAGCTGATAGTCAATGGCAAAGCGTAGGAAATGACGGTATTGCCCATACTTTTGACGATGCTGTAGCAACTCTTGACAACGCTCAGATGAAATTTGTTAACTTGACACGTGCAGACCTTAGCCGCGTCTCTATGCAGAGCGTAAACTTGCTCCACGCTTTACTCAATAGAGCTTCTTTAGCTGATAGCAATCTTACTGGTGCTAATCTCAGTAGCGCTCAAATGGTTGAAACTGACTTGAGCCACGCGGTATTAACTCAAGCAAGTCTAACCGGAGCAAATTTAGCAAGTGCAAACTTAGCTAAAGCAAACTTGTCCTCTGCTCGTCTTAGTCGAGTAAGTGCTTTGAAAACTAACTTCCAATCTGCCAATTTAAGCGCTACAGATTGGCAAGGAGCAGATTTATCGGGCGCGGATTTAAGTCGGGCTAATCTTAGCAATGCTAACTTGAGCTACACTCAACTGCAAAATGCTAACTTGCGTCAAGCACAATTGCAAAACGTTAGCTTCCGAAATGCCGATCTCAGTCAAACTGATTTAAGAGAAGCAGATTTAACGGGGGCGGATTTCGCTGGGGCAATTTTTGCGCGTCAATTGACTCAAGCTGATGGATTTATTCAAGCGCCTGCGGAAGAATCCCAATCTAGTTTACTGGAAGGCGTGGACTTCACCAATGTCAAAAATTTAGAACCCACCCAACTTGCAACTATTTGTCTCCAAGGTGGTACTCATCCTCGTTGTCCGTAGTTGCAATTATAGGCAAGCGATCGCTTTTCCTCACACAACAATAAATTGTAGCTAGTAAAAATTTCCCTTCCTCTAAACAACTAGCTTTAAAAAACTACATTTATATTTCCAGCATACCAGGTTGCTGCTTTAAGAAAAGTAAGCCAAAATCGAAAATAGATTTGGCTTACTTTTTTAGTTCAATTTTGTTGAACGGTATTTTTATTAACAAATGGCTTTTTCAAGTTGTAGAAGCACAAATCTAAGTTAAAAATGAAAATACAACAAAAATTAATTCTTAGCTTCCTTTTACCTTCCTTTATAGGAGGGATAATGGTTTGTCTTTCAATTGCTAATAACTTAAATATTCTTAACGATCTTGCCCATCTCAATCAAAGCTCTACAAAAAAAATCTTAGCCTTAACAAAAATAAGCGCTGCAAGTGAAGCCATCCAAAATTCTGCAAGCGCTATGCTTCAACAAAATGATTCTATTGCTCGCCAAACCTACAAGTTATCAACAAATAAAAAAATTATTCAAGCAAAAATTAATACGGAATTAAACAGTTTTACAGATGGCTTAAATCAGCTTAAATCAGCCAGCCAACAAAGTTTACTTAAAAGTAGCAACGTAATTCAAAAAAATCAAAGCGAATTAAATAGTACAGAAAAAACCCTGTTTACTTACAAGCAATTGGTTAATCGATACTTGTATTTAACTAATGTAGATGCTAATAA
>JAPJOW010000061.1:11120-19669 GCA_030826005.1 Aliterella sp. RAGGC_92 | reverse complement strand
GTAATTAAAAATCGGGTGCTGCTGAACGATGTGATATATTTGCCCCCTAACCCCCAATTCTGGGGGAACTGGAAAATCAAAGTCCCCCAAGCTTGGGGGATTTAGGGGGCTTTACGATAACGGTACATTCAACAATTCATCTTTTAATTAAGCAAAGCCAGAAATCGCCTAGTTTTAGATTCTAAATCTGCGACTAGAGATGCTTTAAACTAAAAATTGCGAAGCCCTGCGTGCGCGCTTGCGCTATCGCTAAACAAAGATAGGTTACGAGCAATGCGACTTTCAAAAATGTTATTTGTTACTCTGCGGGAAGATCCTACAGAAGCAGAGATTCCCAGCCATAAATTATTACTAAGGGCGGGTTATATTCGTCGCATTGGTAGCGGTATCTACGCTTATTTGCCTTTGATGTGGCGCGTACTGCAAAAAGTTTCGGCGATCGTGCGCGAAGAAATGAACGCTACAGGCGCGCAAGAATGCTTATTACCTCAAATTCAACCTGCGGAGTTGTGGCGCGAATCTGGACGTTGGGATACTTACACCAAAGCCGAAGGGATTATGTTTTCCCTGATAGATCGTCAAGATCGCGAACTAGGGTTAGGGCCAACTCATGAAGAAGTAATTACTACTGTCGCCCGCGAAACCATCCGCTCTTACCGTCAATTACCCATACATCTCTACCAAATTCAAACTAAGTTTAGAGATGAAATTCGCCCCCGCTTTGGCTTGATGCGCGGACGAGAATTTATTATGAAAGATGGCTATTCTTTCCACACAGATACCGAAAGCCTGAAAAAAACCTACGACGATATGCACCAAGCGTATAGTAATATGCTGCGTCGTTCGGGTTTGGCGTTTCGAGCCGTACAAGCTGATTCTGGAGCGATTGGCGGTTCGGGTTCGCAAGAATTTATGGTACTAGCGGAAGCTGGGGAAGATGAGGTACTTTATACCGAAGATGGGCAATACGCCGCCAACGTAGAAAAAGCTGTGTCTTTACCACCGTCTGCTGTAACTTCACCCTTTACAACTTACGAAAAGCGCGAAACTCCAGGTACGGAAACCATAGACAAAGTTTGCAAGCTGTTAGATTGTTCTCCGACTAATTTAGTTAAAAATGTCCTTTATCAAGCAGTTTATGATAATGGCATGACAGTTTTAGTCTTAGTTAGCATTCGTGGAGACAGAGACGTTAACGAAGTTAAGCTGCAAAATCATTTAACTAACTTAGCTAGTCAATATAGCGCCAAAAATGTCTTAGCTTTAACTGTTCCAGACACCGCAGCACAAAAGAAATGGGCAGCTAAACCTTTACCTTTGGGCTACATAGCGCCAGATATTAGCGATGATTATATAGAGCGCGATCGCAATATTCATCCTAAATTCTTGCGCTTAGTCGATGAAAGTGCCGCCGCGCTGCAAAACTTTGTTACTGGTGCAAACGAAGCCAATTACCACGTAGTCGGCGCTTCTTGGGGTGAACAATTCCCCAAACTACCAGCTATAGATTTACAAAAAGCCAGACCCGGCGATCGCTCTCTCCACAATCCTACCCAAATATTGCAAAGTGCTAGAGGTATCGAAGTCGGGCATATTTTCCAATTAGGCACAAAATACTCGCAAGCCTTGGGAGCTACCTACACGAGCGAACAAGGGGAAGAATTGCCCTTAGTGATGGGTTGTTATGGTGTGGGGGTGTCGCGCCTCGCACAGTCGGCGGTAGAGCAATCTTACGATAAAGATGGGATTATTTGGTCAGTGGCGATCGCGCCTTATCACGTCATTATCTGCATTCCCAATATTAGCGATACCGAGCAAGTACAAACGGCGGAAAAACTATACACAGATTTAAACGCCGCCGGAATTGAGACTTTACTCGACGATCGCAACGAACGGGCGGGAGTAAAGTTTAAAGATGCCGATCTAATTGGTATACCCTACAGAATCGTTACCGGGCGCAGTTTGAAGGAAAATAAAGTTGAGGTAGTCGAAAGAAAAAGCCGCCAATCTCAAGAGATTCCGATTGATGAAGTAGTAGCTACTTTAAGTCAGTGGATTAAAGCCGCTTTGAGTGCTTAAAATACTCGGCAATTTGCCAACTTCTAAGCTTGTGCTTTTAGGAGTTCGATGTTTTGAATCTCTAGGATTCCACTACTCTCAAAATCAACGCTAATCGATTTACTAAAAAACTCCTCTGTCAATGGCGGAATATCAGAGGTGTCAATTTCTTCCTCTGTAAGGGAGTCAAGTTTCTCCCAATTCGTCTTTGAGGTATTGTTCATAGCGTTTTCATTCCTAAGGTAGAGCTTTACGAAGTGAAATAATACGGATTGTTTGCTCGTCTGTTTTTGTGAAAACTACAATTACAATACGCTGGCTCTAAGCTTAAAATATCACTTCATTATCTCCCACTTCCACAGCGCGCCATCTTCCTCATCGATAGTTTCTGATACTTTGGTCATTCCGCACTTTTTTAATACTCTAGTTGAGGCGTTAGGCTCTGCTAAGGTATGAGCGCAAACGCAATCTACTAAATTGGATGCGATCGCAATTTCAATAAGCTGTTTTACAGCAGAAGTTGCTACACCTTTATTTTGATAGCTGGGAGCGACGGAGTAGCCAATTTCCACCGTGCGGTTATCGGGAATAGATTTAAAGCCACCAAGTCCAACTATTGCACGCTCTGGGCGCAAGAAAAATAAATAGCACAGCCAAGGATGCCAAATTTGCCCGGATTGCATCGCGTTGCGGCTGTGCTGAAGTACGCCCATAAATTCACTAGGTAAGTATCCATCAACGACTTGAAGCCCGTAAGCTTTTAAAAACGCATCCTTACCCTCAATTAGCTGCTCAAGATGCCCAAGGGAGCAAGGAATAATCTCTATATCCACTGTTCGCACCTCCTACCTTCAAAAATTAGCCCATAATCTCAAACTAAAAGCTAAAATTCTTCAAGCTTTAGAAATCAATAAATCTATAGCCCTTTAACCAGTTTTACCAAGCATAAGGCGTGGAATTTTTAACCATCTTGCTATCTAGCTTATTGGGTTTAGTGTCTCCTACAGGCTTAGTTACTGAAAAAGTAGCAACCTCAGCCGCGCGATCGCTTTTTACCCGCACAGAACAGCTACAAGTCCGCGTAGACAATCCCCCCAGCCACCAACTATTACAAGGCAAAATCCAAAAAGTCCGCATCGCTGGGAGAGGTTTACTTCTTAAACAGCCTCAGATTCGCCTAGCACTATTGGAACTAGAAACCGATCCTATTAACTTAGATATTTCTAGCCTCAGGCGAGGAAAGCCAAAACTAAAGCAACCTTTGCAAGCCGGGATGCGTCTAGTTCTCAATTCCCAGGACATCAATCAAGCTCTAAAATCAAAAGCGATCGTCAATAAATTGGCAAACTTAGGACTAAATATCCTCCAAACCCCATCTAGCGAACAGCAAAGCTTGCAAGAAGTTGTCAATCCCCGCCTGGAATTATTACCCAATCGCCTGCGATTGCAAGTAGAACTAACTGAAGCTAATGCTCCACCTCTAGCGATTAAAGTAGAGTTAGGACTAAAAATTATTGCTGGGCAACAAATTCAGCTTATTGACCCCGTAGTATATGTAAACCAGGAGAAAGTACCACAACAAATTATTGACGCGGTAGCAAGTAACATCAATCAACAACTCGATCTTGCTAATCTAGAAGCTTACGGCATTCGAGCTAAAGTATTAAAATTAGCGATCGCTCAAGAAAAATTAGAAATTGCTGCCTTTGTTCGCGTAGATAATTCCTCACCATTTTTTGAAAAGTCTTAGGAGATAGCCAATGACACGACAACAAGGAGTTAACCGCAATTCTAGAGGCGCGATCGCCCTTGCCATTACCGCCGCCGTAGCTGCGGGCGGAGGTCTTGCTTGGTGGGGCTTTCACGCTAATAACCCCATTGCGCCTAACACTACACCCAATGTAGTCCAGCAGCCAGCACCACCAGCTACCGTAGAAACTACTACGGCAAAAATTTATTTACTAAAAGATACAGGTAGAAATCTAGAGCTTGTCCCGTTGCCTGTAGAAGTTAATGCCAAACAGCCTAACGAGATTTTAACTGCTGCTTTTAATAATTTACTTACATCGGCTGAAAACGCGACGGCAAGCAGCACGATTCCTCAAGGCACAAAACTTCGTAGCTTGAAGATTCTTGATGATGGCATTCACGTTGATTTATCAACGGAATTTACAACAGGAGGGGGTAGTGCCTCAATGATTGGTCGTTTGGCACAGGTTATTTATACGGCAACAACCTTACAACCAGAGGCAAAAGTGTGGATAGATGTGGAGGGCAAACCATTAGAAATTTTAGGCGGTGAGGGCTTAGAAATAGAACGCCCAATGACGCGACAAAGCTTTGAGGAAAACTTTACGCTCTAACTTTATGAATAAGGCAAGCCCCTTGCCTCTTGCCTTTTATTTGCTCCTTGTCCCTTGCCATTAAGAACGCGAAATTGATGAGCTTGCTGTTCGATCCGATTAGCCAAGCGATCGCATACTTGATTGCACAATTCAAAAATCATCTCATCTTCTACGCGGTAGTAAGCACAAGTCCCTTCGCTGCGGCGGCTTAAAATCCCTGCCTGCCACATAATTTTTAAGTGCTTAGAGACATTTGCCTGACTTGTATGAGTCGCCTCTACTAATTCTTGGACGCATTTTTCGCGATCGCGCAGCAAGTTTAGTAGGCGCAAGCGCATCGGTTCGCTTAGGAGGCTGAAGTATTCAGCTACTTGTTGCACAATTTCTGATGGTCCAGATATTGCTGATTTCATTAAGATCACCCTATAAGCACTGATCCCAAGATTTTAGCAAGTAATTGCAAATCAAACCGTTTATATTCTTTAGTTTGGATTTATTCGCATCAAAGGTTGCCCGTATTCTATGGGTTCGCCGTCTTGAACGAGAATCTGCATCACTTGCCCGGACACCTCTGTTTCAATCTCGTTCATGAGTTTCATCGCCTCAATAATGCACACTGTTTGACCGAGACGAATGCGATCGCCTACTTCCACAAAAGCGGCTTCTCCAGGCGCGGGAGCGCGGTAGAAAGTGCCTACCATGGGCGAAATCACCTCCACAAATTTTTGCTCCATTGGTGGTGCGCTTACAGGCGTTTGGACGTTCGCCACCGAATCGCTAGGGCTGGGTTCTAACGCTTGGGTACTACTTGCCGCCGTTACCGCCGGGGGAGTCGTGATGTTATCTTCTGTCAAGCCTAAGCTTGGCGTACTTTCACTGACCCTAGATTGTTTGCGGATCGTCAGTTCAAAGTCATCGCTTTTGAGGGCAAACTCGGTAATATCCGTTTGAGAAATTGTAATTAAAAGTTGGCGCAGTTCGTTAAAATCGAGTGGCACAGCAAGTATTGACCTCATTTATTCGCGATCGCACTATTTTTCAAGCTGAAAAATCTTGCAATTTCCTTCCAATCTATATCTAAGTTGAGTTTAAACCCCTCAACAATCTTGATGAGACTTCTAGCAAAGGCTGGCAAGAAAACTCCTATCTTTTTCTCCCCTTGTCTCCTTGTCTCCTCAAAATTACGGACTTAAAATCAAAAGTCTACTCTCGTCCCTGGTAGCTATCGGTACGAGTATCAATGCGGATGCGTTCGCCAGTAGTGATAAATAACGGCACCATCACCATTGCCCCAGTTTCCACCGTAGCGGGCTTTGTGCCACCGGTTGCCGTATCGCCTTTAACCCCCGGATCGGTTTGGGTTACTTCTAAAACAACTGTATTTGGCAATTCTACTTCTAATACTTGCTCGTTCCAGCGCACGACGTTTACTTCCATGCCTTCTTTAATGTACTTAACGCGATCGCCAATTTGATTTGCGCTTAAACGGCTTTCTTCATACGTTTCCATATCCATAAACACGTAATCATCACCCTCTTTGTAGGTGTGCTGCATGGTGCTTTTTTCTAAATTAGCTTGCGGTACAGTTTCCCCGGCTCTAAATGTGCGTTCTACTACACTACCGGACTGGGAATTTTTTAATTTAGTCCGCACGAAAGCCGAACCTTTTCCGGGCTTAACGTGGAGAAATTCTACCACCCGCCAAACCGAACCATCTAAGACAATTGTTACGCCGGGTCTAAAGTCATTACTAGAGATCATGGGGAAATTGACTGAAATTTTTGCAGGACAATCGGCATTTATTGTACCCTTTGGAGGGGACAAGGGCAGGGAACGACAAAATTTTGAATTTTTTTAGATGCAACTTCCTTCATGTAAACTTAATTGATGGCGCATTCTTTAAGCTATCCCATGACAAAATTGTGGAAACGCTGGTTTAGAGCCAGCTTGACTGTAACTCTGCTCGTTGTCTTCTTTCTAGGAACTAGCGCCCTCGGCTGGACAAGTCCTAGCAACGCCGCCTTACCTGCGGGTAATGCGATTACCGATGGCAAAGCATTGTTGCGCTACTCATTGCCTATTGACAACCCTACAGTCCGAGAACTACAAGCTTCTTTAGAAGATATTGCTGCCCAACTGCGGGCAAATCGTCGCTGGGGTGCGATCGCCAGCGATCTGAAAAAGGCAAATAAAATTGTTAAAGATCGTTCGGCTAAACTATTAGCAACCGTTCCCGAAGAACGCCAGGAGCAAGCGAAAGCTTTAATCGACCAAATCCAAGCCGGGATTGAAACTCTCCAACCGGCGGTGGAAGCTAAAGAAAAAAATCAAATTTGGGAAGACCGGGCTAAATTATTAAGTTTAGTAGGACAGCTAGAAGAACTAATGGCGGTAGGTTTTCCTTTTGAAGTCCCCGCCGAGTACAGCAATTTGCCTCAGCTTAAAGGTCGTTCTACGGTAGAAATTACTACAAATAAAGGCGATCTTACTGTTGTTTTAGACGGCTACAGCGCCCCAGTAACGGCAGGAAACTTTGTCGATTTGGTGCAAAGAGGTTTTTATAATGGCTTAGAGTTTACGCGCAGTGAAGACTCTTATGTATTGCAAGTGGGCGATCCGCCAGGGAAAGAACAAGGATTTATCGATCCTGATACTGGTAAATACCGGGCGATTCCTTTAGAAGTGCTTGCCGAAAACGATAAGACTCCAACTTACGGCATTACTCTAGAAGATGCTGGGCGTTACCGCGACGGGGTAGTATTACCTTTTTCTGCCTACGGAACTGTGGCAATGGCGCGTCCTGAAGGCGATCCTAATGGCGCTTCTTCCCAATTTTTCTTTTTTCTATTTGAGCCAGAACTTACCCCCGCCGGGCGAAATTTACTAGATGGTCGCTACTCGGTGTTTGGCTACTTAACCGAGGGAAAAGAAGTTTTGGAGCAACTTAAAGCTGGAGATGTCATCAAGTCGGCGAAAGTTGTGGCAGGATTGGAAAACTTGGTAGAACCACAATTAGCTGCTAGTAAATAATCATGAGATAAAGTTTTGGGTGAATATTTGCAACTCAAAACTTTTCTGTTTTTTCATACTGGACATAATGCGTTTAGCAACCAAAATTGAAGCCATACTTTACTTAAAAGGTCAGCCGCTCGCGATCGCCGAAATTGCCGAATATGCAAAAGTCGATCGCCAAAGCGCTGAAGAAGCTCTGATTGAACTTATAGACGATTACGCCCACCGCGATACTGCTCTTGATATTGTCGAAACTAATTCTAGCTACAGCCTGCAATTGCGTTCGGATTATCAAGAGTTGGTGCAAGTTTTAATTCCTTTAGAATTGGGCGTTGGGGCTTTGCGGACTTTAGCAGCGATCGCTCTTTATTCCCCTATTACTCAAACTCAATTAGTCGAACTGCGCGGTTCTGGTGCTTATCAGCACGTCCAAGAACTTGTCGAGCTAGGTTTTATCCGCAAGCGCCGACAAACGGATTCTCGCTCTTACTTGCTATCGATAACACCGAAATTTTATCAGTATTTCCAAATGGATAAATTGCCCCAAGAATTCCTTGAAACCCAGTCCCAGCAATTAGAAATAGAATTTGCCGCTCCAAACGCGAGTTAAACCCCTTTATAAGTGTTTTTTGCTAAAATTTATACATTACAACTTCGTAATAGTTGGGGCGTATTAGCAAAAGGTCGTTTAAAATGAGGATTTATTACTCCTTTCCAAGACGATCGACCCGAAAATGGATTGTATAAAATCAAAATAACTCTCTTTTGGTAGGTTGCCGTTTTTAGCGATCGTAGGTAACAGTAGAGATCGATTATCTAAAACTACTCATGGTTTTTAATTCTGACTTTCTCAGCGACAACGCCCAAGAAGACCGAGTAAACCCTTTGTTAAAATATCTCCAAAGTCAATCTCCAGAGATTTTGTCTCATGTAGCGAGGTCTGCCAGCCCGGAAATAAAACAAATAATTTCTCACAACGTCCAAGGGTTAGTGGGAATGATGCCTTCAGAACATTTCAACGTCAAAATTACCACCGATAAAGACAATCTGGCAGGGTTACTAGCTTCGGCAATGATGACAGGCTACTTTTTGCGCCAAATGGAGCAAAGAATGCACTTAGAAGATTTAGCCGAC
>JAPJOW010000061.1:0-11020 GCA_030826005.1 Aliterella sp. RAGGC_92 | reverse complement strand
CAAAGAATGCACTTAGAAGATTTAGCCGACTCGGTAGCATCGCCGAGCGATCCTACAAGCAATACTTGAAACTTTTAACGCGGACGACCGAGAGTAGTGATGTAGATCGCGGCTTCATCCGCAGGGATGCCCAAAACTTCATTAACGCGATCGTCAAAAAAGCCCGCAATACCGCTTACGCCTAGGTTAAGCCGGATCGCAGCCAAATTGAGGCGCTGTCCCAAATGACCCGCATCCATGTGCAGGTAACGGTAAACGCGATCGCCATATTGACTTATTGCTGCTTGTAAGTCGGCGGTATGAAATAATACAGCAGCCGCATCGCGTCCTAAATCTTGCCCCAAGCAGAGAAAATGCAATTGAGAGCGGAAGTTTTTAAAACGAATTTGACGCAATTCTTGAACTTTGGGCGCGTAGTAATAGCAGCCAGATTCCAAACCTTCCACCCCAGAAACAGCAATAAAAGTTTCAATTAAGTGCAACGCAAAATAATCCGGCGTTCCATCCAATTCTTGCTCGATGTAATTTTGGGGTTGGTAGGTAAAATCAAGTATTGCTTTGAGTTCGCCTAGGGTTAAATTTTCGCCATTATAGGCACGAGTAGAACGGCGTTGAAAGATAGTTTGTTCTAAAGAAGATAATTTGCCGCCCCAATCAATTGGCGCTGTCACAGTGGGAATTTTGAGACAGAAAGGAAAATTGTATTTATCTTCGCTATCGCTTGCTTTCTCTGGGGAGGGAAAACTTGCGTCGATTGCGGTAGCGCGGTGGTAGTAAGTTAGTAACTGACCGTCAGGAATTGCGGGATAATCGCTATGAACTATTGAAGGTAAAGCTGTTAGCCCGCGCGAGAGGTTTTGTTGCACATCTAGCAAATCGGCTAATCCAATCAGCGAAGTTGCCCCTTCATTATTTGCGTCTAAGTACAATAAATTATTTACCGCTTCATCAATAAAGCCGCCGATGAGGTGGGGGCGAAAGTCATTAATAGCCCCTGCAAGTTCGATATTACCCAATAAATGCCCCGTGTCTAAAAAAATCCGCCGATAAGCCCGGTCTTGATAGCGCCAAGCCGAGCGATAGAATACCGCAGTAATGGCGATCGCAAGCTGGGTATGTTGCAATACAGGATGCCAAAAACAAGCCGACTGTAAACTTTGCCAAACATCATTTTCCCAAAAATGAACTAACGTATGAGTTTGAGCTTGGTAGTTGTATAGTCCTGGAGGTAGCAACGGCGTACCGCGAGAAACTAAATAAACTTCCGCAGGATATAGCCCCCCCGCCGACGGTGCAGCCCTCAGATATATCGGCGCGCCCATTGTACTTACTCTAGCTGTTAACCCGTAACTAGATAAAAGCAATCGCGACAACCGCCGCCACCATAAGTCCGTTGTTTCTGCTTGGAGGTAGGGTTTTAAATCGATAGTTTTTCCTAGTTTGTACTCTTTAAACGGTACAGGTTGTTTGCTCCAATCTAAGCCAATACTTTTAGAGGCGATAGTTTCCTCATCGTATTTAGTCCGTTCGTGGTAGTGCTGAGTTATGGAAGGTTGCTGTTCTGGCATTGAAGTTTAAATCAGCTTTGATAGTTAGATATTGGCATTTTTTGCCTTACTTAAACAAAAAAAGAGGAAATGCGATCGCATTTCCTCTATTGCTAATTAGCTAACTTTACTATTTGGATTCAGTAAAATCTGCGTCTATTACATCATCGCCACTGGGGGGCGGAGTAGAACCGCCATCACCATCGCCAGGAGTACCACCAGGGGCAGCACCACCGCCGCCTTGCTGATACAAATTAGCACCGATAGTGTACAGTGTTTGCTGGAGTTCGGGCATCAAAGTTTTGATTTGCTCGTCATTTTCCGAGGCGATCGCATCTCTGAGGTTTTTGACCATCCCCTCAATTTTTGCTTTATCATCAGCCGGAACTTTATCGCCCAAGTCAGCAATTTGCTTTTCGGCTTGGTAGGCTAAAGAATCTGCCTGATTTTTGCGTTCGATCTTCTCGCGACGCTCTTTATCGGTAGCCGCATTTTGCTCCGCTTGCTGTACCATGCGCTCGACTTCCGATTTATCGAGAGTAGAAGCGCCGGTAATGCTGATCGATTGCTCTTTACCGCTACCTTTGTCTTTAGCTGTAACGTTGAGAATACCGTTAGCATCAATGTCAAAGATCACTTCAATTTGCGGTACGCCACGAGGTGCGGGAGGAATCCCATCTAAGCGGAATGTTCCCAAACTTTTGTTGTCGGTAGACATTTCGCGCTCTCCTTGGAGGACGTGAATTTCTACGTTGCTTTGACCATCTACCGCCGTCGAGAAAACTTCTGACTTCTTGGTAGGAATGGTTGTGTTGCGGGGAATAATTTTTGTCATTACGCCGCCGAGAGTTTCTACCCCTAGCGATAGCGGGCTAACGTCGAGTAGCAAGATGCCTGTCACGTCACCAGCTAGTACCCCCGCTTGAATTGCTGCTCCTACTGCTACTACTTCATCGGGGTTAACTGTTTGATTGGGTTCTTTGCCTAAAATTCGCTTCACCAAGTCTTGGACGGCGGGAATCCGGGTAGAACCACCAACTAAGACGATTTCATTGATGGCGCTTTTATCTAACTTGGCATCGCGCATCGCGTTTTCTACAGGAATGCGACAGCGATCGATTAAGTCAGAACAAAGTTCTTCAAATTTGGCGCGGGTAAGCGTTGTATCTAGGTGCTTAGGGCCGTCTTGAGTCGCAGTGATGAAGGGGAGGTTAATCTCTGCTTGAGTAACGCTCGATAGCTCGATTTTTGCCTTTTCTGCCGCTTCTGTTAGACGTTGCAATGCTTGCTTGTCTTTGCGTAAGTCGATACCTTCTGAGCGTCTAAATTCATCAGCCAAGTAGTCAACAATCTTTTTATCGAAGTCGTCACCACCCAAGTGAGTGTCGCCGGAAGTCGCTAATACTTCAAATACGCCGTCACCAACTTCTAGCACCGATACGTCAAACGTACCGCCACCGAGGTCAAATACTAAGATTGTTTCGTTGCTCTTTTTGTCGAAGCCATAAGCCAAAGAAGCGGCGGTAGGTTCGTTGATGATTCGCAATACTTCAACGCCAGCTATTTTTCCCGCATCTTTGGTTGCTTGGCGCTGGGAGTCGTTGAAGTAAGCAGGAACGGTAATTACAGCTTGAGTAACAGTTTCGCCTAAGTATTTACTGGCATCTTCTACCAACTTCCGCAAAACTTGAGCGGAGATTTCTTCCGGGGCGAATTGCTTACCAGCACCGGGACAGTCTAATTTAACGTTGCCACTACCATCGCGGACAACTTTGTAAGAAACTTCCGTTGCTTCGTGGGTTACTTCTTCGTATCTACGTCCGATAAAGCGCTTAACTGAATAAAACGTATTTTCAGGGTTCATTACCGCTTGACGTTTAGCGATTTGACCGACCAAGCGATCGCCATTTTTGGCAAAGGCAACAACCGATGGTGTCGTCCGAAAACCCTCAGCATTGGCAATTACGGTGGGCTTACCACCTTCCATTACTGCTACGCAAGAATTTGTTGTACCTAAGTCAATTCCAACTACTTTTGCCATTGGAGATATTTAGCTCCCTATAACTACTAAAACTTTTACAAGAACAATACAAAACTACTAATTGCACTCAGTACGCTATTTTCGTACTAATTTATATACTGAGCTTGACTAGCCAACGCTTCCTAGGGGGGTTTTCCGAACCTGAGGCAGGGCGGTCAACGCGCTGTCTAATTTGGGAGGTTTCCTCCCACCGCGCGTCAATTTCTGGAATCTATTGGCTAACAAAATCATCGTTGCTTGTCTTTAATTACTTCCACTGTTGTTAATGTAAGTAAATTTAGGGTTTGAGTAATTAGGGCGAACCGTAATTTAATAGTTGTGTTTGCCGTCCGTAAGGCTGTTTTTGCCTATCTATACAGCGCCAAGGAGGAATTTTTGCTTTAAAAATTACTACAACTACTAAATATATGTCACTTAGCGCCTAGAGTAGTTTGATAGCGTAGAAGTTAGATATCAATATATCAAAATATTTTTAAGTACCGTTTTACTGGCTGCAATTGCTGAACGGTAAGGTTTTAGTGCGTTTTATGATGTTAGGCAAGTTGTTAAAGCAACGCTACCAAATTATCGAAGTTTTGAAGGCAGGAAGATTTTGTCAAACTTACTTAGCCAAAGATATCACGCGCCCAAATTCTCCTAAATGTATTGTTAAACTATTGCCGACATCCGGCGATCGCGCGCCCCAGAAGTTAGAAAATGAAAAAAAATCCCTGCTTAGAGAAGCCGAAGCCCTAAATACTCTCAGCACTTATAATAGCGTCCCTCGCCTTTTGGCTTACTTTCAAGAAGATGGAGAGTTTTATTTAGTTCAAGAATTTATTGAGGGGCATTCTTTAGCTACAGAAATCTATCCGGGTTGTTGCTGGAGTGAAAGTCGAGTTATTCAACTCCTGTACGAGTTATTAGAAATTTTAGCTGTAGTGCATAGTTATGGATTAATTCATCGAGATATCAAGCCTAATAATTTAATCAGATACAAAAGCGCGGACAAATTAGTTTTGATTGATTTTGGTGCAGCCAAGCAAGCGTGGACTCAAGTAGTTACAGATCGAGAAAAAACTCATACTACTTTTGCCCTCGGTATCGGTGCGACGATCGCTATCGGTACGCCGGGTTATATGCCCGCCGAACAAGAACGAGGTATGCCGCGCCCTAGTAGCGATATTTATGCTGTGGGCATGATGGCTATTCAGGCTTTAACAGGGCTTAATCCCACTCAACTGCAAGAAGATTCGGAGACGGGAGAAATTTTATGGCAGCAGCACGTTGGAGTTACCCGTGCCTTTGCGAGTATTTTGAACCGCATGGTATCTTATCACTTCAAAGACCGCTATCAATCGGCTACAGACGCTTTACAGGCACTCCAGCCTTTAATTAAAGAGCATCTCCCGGCTGCGCGGCAAGTAGTTATGCCAGTTTCTCAAAGTCAAATTGCCCGCAGTCATGATATTAAAGTCAAACCAAGTTTATCTGTAGTGTCTAGCGCGATCGCTTTGACTTTGACTTTAATTGCAGGCGGCTACTATTTGCTGCAATCGCCTTTTCCTACGCTTAAAGCTGAAAAACCTTTAGCCATTACTAAGCTCGACATCGCTTTAGCCCACACTTTAAAAAGTCATACTAATGTCGTTTGGTGTGCTATTTCTAGCTTTGACGGTCAAACTTTGATTAGTAGTAGTGGCGATAAAACTATTAAAGTTTGGAACTTGCTGACGGGAAAGTTGCTGCGGACTTTGGATGATTCTTCCGAACAAGTTTTGGCGGTGGCGATTAGTCCAGGCGATCGCACTCTTGTAAGCGGCAGTTACAATACCAGTCAAGCACTCAATATCTGGGATTTTTCTACTGGCGTACGCCGCCCTCTAGCGGAGGATAGTCAACAAGTTTGGTCGGTGGCGATTAGTCCTGATGGTCAAAATCTTGCAAGTAGTAATGGCGATGGCTCGATTGATGTCTGGAGTATGGGAGAGCGCAAGTTGCGCTATCATTTGTTGGGACATTTAGATACAGTTTGGTCGGTGGCGATTAGTCCTGATAGTAAAATGCTTGCTAGTGCAAGTTCCGATAAAACAATTAATCTATGGGATTTACGTACTAGAGAGTTGCTACATACTTTTACCGGACACTCAGACCGAGTCAGAAGTGTTGCTTTTAGTCCTGATGGACAAATTCTCGCCTCTAGTAGTTGGGATAAGTCTATCAATTTGTGGAATGTACGCACTAAAGCTCTATTGCGTAGCCTTTCCGGTCATTCTGGTTATGTTAACTCTGTAGCGATTAGTCCTGACGGTCAAATTCTTGCTAGTGGTAGCGATGACAGGACAATTAAACTTTGGAATTTGCCTACAGGTCAGTTGCTACACACTCTAAAACAGCATTCTGGTAATGTTAATTCTGTGAGCTTTAGCCGCGATGGGAAGATGTTAATTAGTAGTAGTGGCGATAAAACTGTTAAAGTTTGGCGGCTAAAGTCTTAAGCTTCAGCTAAGGGGCGATCGCAACTTTAATTACTTTACGGTCTTTCATATCTTGAAATACTTGCTCCAAATCTTGCAATGGGCGTTTTTCGGTAATTAATAGTTCAAAGGGAATACTTCGACTTGCAAGCAGCGATAGCGCCGCCCGTACATACTCTGGAGTGTTGTGAAATACGCCTTTAAGGGTAAGTTCGCTGTAATGTAGTTGTTCTGTATTGACGTTAATTGTTGTATCTCGCGGACAGCCGCCAAATAGATTTACTGTCGCTCCAGGACGCGCTAATGCGATCGCATTTTCCCATACGCTAGGCACGCCTGTTGCCTCAATTACTACATCTGCACCCCGTCCTGCGGTAAGTTCTTTCACTATTTGGCTCGTGTCTTCTATCTGCTTGTAGTTAAAAGTTTTTGCCGCGCCTAGTTTTTCTCCTACTTGCAATCGCGTTTCATTTCCCCCAAATAGCAATACTTCCGCCCCTATTTGATTAGCGAGGACTGCTACAAACATAAGTCCAATTGCTCCATCTCCCAATACTACCACGCGCTTACCGGGCAGCGCATTCGATCTTGCAACTCCATGCAATACGCAGGCGAGTGGTTCGGTCATTGCGGCTAATTCATCGGCCAATTCGTCAGGAATCGATAGTAAGTTTTGCTGGACGATGGGAGCGGGAATTTTGAGATATTGAGCAAATGTACCGTTATTCCAAGTAATATTAGGGCAAAGAGAATATTCTTGTTGCTGACAATAAAAACATTTTGTGCATGGCGCTGAATTATTGGCAACAACGCGATCGCCTATTTGCCAGTTAGTAACATTTTTTCCAACGGCGACAATTGTTCCAGAGGCTTCATGTCCAAATAAAGTAGGAAGCTGTAACATTTTGGCATGACCACCACGCCGCCATACTTTTAAATCTGTACCGCAAGTAGTAGCGTGGGAAACTGCAATTACAACTTCTCCATCGGTAATAGTAGGTTCGGCAACTTGTTCTAAGCGTAAATCTTCTTTACCGTAGAGTAGGGCAGCCAGCATAAATTTATTGTCTGTGATTCAGGTTTCACGATTTTATCAGGCTGACGGCAATTTTTTGCTGGCATCTCTTTTAGCGTTTGCTGGCAACTTTTGGCTCTTTGAGAGGTATTTTACTTACAGCCAAGATTGGTACTTCTTGCCAACAGGAGGTACAAAACCAATATACACCACGATGGCGGACGTGGCGTAATAAAGGATTACCGCAGCAAGGGCAATTACTACTGTGGTCTTGCATAATTTTATCTCCGTATTTCAGAAACATATTGGTTATTTTTAAAGCAAATACACCGTAAAAAATTGAAATGAAACTAAAAAAGTAACGCGATCGCTTTAAGTTTGATAAATTATGGCAATCATTTCTTATTCAATAGTTAAAACCACCACACTCACTAAGATAGACTCTACTTGTTGATGACCTCATCTATCTTGGGGATCATCAATTACTATAAGGTTTGTATCGATCCCCAAAAGCAAACGAAAATTTTGGAATAAATTGCGACTTAGGCGTGGGCAGCGAGTAAGGCTCTCCATTAGCATAAGGAAGAAGGGTAGAGTCAATGAAGTAAATTTGGTGTAGCTAAAGTTAGAGGAGTTATTGATGCTTGGATTGCAGCGACCGATTTTAATAGGCGGAGTTAGTTTATCTTTGTTACTGTGGCTGTGGCAAAGTTTCGATAGCTCCGTAGGACAATTAAGTGAGTTAGGTTTATTTAGTGCTATTTGCCTTGGTATAGGTCTATGGTTGTGGCAACATAATAAAGCTACAAAAGCTCCATTGGCTGACGATTCTCCTCCCAACCGCCAGAAAGTTGAGAGATTGCTGGCAGCGACGAACAATATAATTAATCAATTGCAAACTGAAGCCGAAAATCATCCGGCGTTACCACAACTACAAACGCAATTTACAATAATTAATAATGAGCTAGAAAGACAAAATATAAATGTAGCAATTATCGGTGGTAAGGCAGTAGGTAAAACAACTTTACTACAAGCGTTATTTAATTGGAAAAATACTACCAATAGAGTTGTAAGCTTCCAAGAAACCAATCCTTTGTTTACACTCGAAAATCATACTGTACTAAAGGCAAATTGCGCCGACTTGGTATTATTTGTTACTGGTGGAGACTTGACAGATTCTCAATGGCAAACATGGCAGCAAATGCGATCGCAAAATCAACGGACAGTATTAGTTTTTAATAAGCAAGACCAATACCTAAGCCAAGCAAGGGCAAGTATCTTAGATTCATTGCAGCAGAAAGTCGTTGATGTAGTTGCAATTTCCGCAAATCCCAACCCCGTAAAAGTCCGCCAGCAACAAAGCGATGGCTCGATGCGCGAGTGGTTAGATAAACCTGTTGCTGATATTAGCCAATTAAGCGAATATTTGCAGCAAGTAGTAGTTCAAGAAGGACAACAATTAATTTGGGCGACAACTATTAGACAAGCAACAAGTTTGCAAATTGAAGCAAAAACGGCTCTAAACCAAGTAAGACAGCAAAAAGCTACCCCAATTATCGAGCAATACCAGTGGATAGCCGCCGCCGCCACTTTCGCCAATCCCGTACCAGCTTTAGATTTACTCGCCACCGCCGCAATTAACGCTCAATTAGTTGTGGAATTAGGCAATATTTACCAGCAAAAGTTTTCCTTCCAGCAAGCGCAAACTGTAGCGGGGACAATGGGTAGTTTGATGTTGAAGTTAGGACTTGTCGAATTATCCACAAAAGCGATCGCTACTCTATTAAAAAGCAATGCCATCACTTTCGTAGCTGGTGGTGCGTTACAAGGAGTTAGCGCCGCTTATCTTACCCGCGTTGCTGGCTTAAGTTTGATTGAATACTTCTCTAGTCAAGAAGTAGCTGCAAATGCTGAAACTGGCTTAAACTTAGACAAATTGGGACAAACCTTACAAAGGGTATTTCAGCAAAATCAACAAGTTTCTTTATTGCAGTCCTTTGTACAGCAAGGAATCAGCCGTTTGTTACCTCAAGCTAAAGCCGATGGTAGCGCCTCTTAGCTTGAGCAGTTTAAAACTTACCAATTATTTATTAGTCGGCTGAAGCCGACTAATATTTATTAGCCTGGGTTTTTAATCCTAAGCGGTTTAGTTAATAGATTGACCTAAAAAGCTCTCGTATCCGGCTTTAAACCTTTGCTTTCCCTGGCTCTCAATAATGCTACCGTGAGCCATAATTACGCGCTCAAAATCCCAAACAAGAATTTTTTGTATTGCTAATTTAAGCTTGGCTTTTTCTGTGCTGGCAACTTTTTCTAATAAAGACGGACTTAAGTTTTTGTACCCACCAATTACTCTAGCGGCAAATTGGGTAATTATGGGGAAGCTATCATCGAAGTGAAAGGCAGTATCTGTAAGGATCAAAGTCCGGCTTTTTGGGTGAAAGAACACCAATTCATTCAATAAATTAAAACCATTAAAGTCAATAGTTTGAAGTCCATCAAACAGCAGGTGTTGAAGATCGCCAGGAAAACTATCTTCATCATCATTGATTATGCGCTCGATGGGAAGTTCTGGTTTTTTGAGCTTTAAGGCTGATGTAGCCCAAAATATTGCTTTTGGATAAAGTGCTTTAAAATCTGATGCAAATAAATAATGATAAACGTTTGGGGCGATAATATGAGAGACTATGCCAAGTTCATCTAGCTGACGATTAACTACGCTATCAACTTGAATCGGAGAAATAACGGCTAATTCTCTATTGTTTAGCCGAATAATCGTCATCCTTGTACCCACACTTAACCCAAAATACTTAAATGGCGCTTCTGCAACCCAAATATCTCTATCAATTTCTTTAAGCATATTTAAACTGAATAAACGCGATCGCTATCTCTAGTCCTAACCAAACATCAATCAACTATTGCTTTTCAATTTTGAAGAATACTGTAATATTGTCATCAATAATTTTTTCCTCTATTTCTTGCATCCCAATTCTTAAAGCAACTTTTTGAGACTCAAGATTTGGCTTGTCGCAGCTTGCTAAAACATATTAATAGTCAAGCTCGTTAAAACAATACTCCAATATGCAAGTAGATGCTTCGGTAGCATAGCCCTTTTTAGTAGCTTCCGGTAGCAAAGCATAAGCTAATTGGGGTTGATTTTCGGCAAAGAAGTACCACAAACCAGCAAACCCAATAATTTTTTGTTCGCCCTTAGTCTCAATAAACCACAGCCCAAACTTTTGTTCATTAAAGAGCCTTTGGCTTTCCAGCAATATTTCTTCCACCTGTTGCAAGGAAAAAATGCGATCGTTGCACAAATACTTTCTTACGTAAGGATCGATAAAAATACTGTGTAGAGTGTGAAGTTGGGTATGTAAGATTGGTTTTAGTAATAAACGTTGAGATTCTAATTGTAGTTCTTGAAAGTGCATAAGGATACAACGTTGTTTAAAATTGGCACTTAGGCAAGTCGTCGATTTAGTTGTTATAGACTGCTAGGAGGAAGTAATTGCACGACGGCTGCATCAAAATTTGCTTAAAATCGGGATCTGATGTATAACGTTTACAAAAGTCAAGATCTCGCTGTCGTTTTTGACTAACAGCTTGTTGAATTAACTGCTCAAAAGCAATGTGACGGTTTTGCTCGTCTTGATTATCAACTATTTAGAGTTGTTGATGCTGTGTTGGGCAACATTAATAAATTTAACGCTTTGTTTTTGAGGCAATCACTCCCAATCAACAAATCGTTAAAAGCGGCAATAATTTCACTGAAGGGGTGGTTTGGGGACGCATCGCCGCGCAGGTTAAGGTTTTGGGGGATCGATTTTGGATTTTGTTGATTCAAGAGCGATCGCATAATTAAAATTGACACGTTCTAAACGAAACGTCTACTCTCAGTTCTCAGTCTAACCAATCTTCCTCATACCAAATCCAAATTGGTATGACCAAAAAAATCTAAAAC
>JAPJOW010000060.1 GCA_030826005.1 Aliterella sp. RAGGC_92 | reverse complement strand
ATTTAAAATTATTTCTGACTTAGACATTGCCGAGCGTCGGATGCCTCAAGATGGACGTATCCGCCGGATGTTTGAAGGGCGCAAAGTAGACTTTCGAGTTAGTACCCTACCTAGCCGCTACGGTGAAAAAGTCGTGCTGCGGATTTTGGATAACGCTTCAACGCAACTTGGCTTAGATAAATTAATTAGCGACCCTGTTAGCTTGCAAATTGTGCGAGACATGGCTAGTCGTCCGTTTGGATTACTGCTAGTTACAGGCCCCACAGGTTCGGGTAAATCAACTACCTTATATTCAGTGCTTGCAGAACGCAACGATCCGGGTGTAAATATCAGTACTGCCGAAGATCCGATTGAATATTCCTTGCCAGGAATTACCCAAGTGCAGGTAATTCGGGAAAAAGGCATGGATTTTGCTTCGATTTTGCGATCGTTTTTGCGCCAAGATCCCGATGTGATATTAGTGGGCGAAACGCGCGATAAAGAAACAGCGAAAACAGCAATAGAAGCGGCTTTAACTGGACACTTAGTTTTGACTACTTTGCACACCAACGATGCCGCCGGAGCAATTTCGCGTTTAGATGAAATGGGTGTAGAACCATTCATGGTATCGGGTTCGTTACTTGGTGTAGTCGCTCAACGTCTAATGCGGCGTGTTTGTTCTCAGTGCAAAATTGCTTATACGCCAACGGCCGCAGAACTTGCTAGATTTGGTCTATCGAGTGCGTCTCAAGAAGTAGCAATTAGTCTTTATAAAGCTAATAGTTTGCAACCAGAGCAAATTCAGCAAGCTCGAAGTGCGGGGGAACTTTGTTCAAACTGTAGTGGGGTAGGTTACAAAGGACGTTGTGGTGTTTATGAAGTTATGCGAGTCACCGAGCGGTTGCAAACTTTAATTACCGAAGGAGCGCCCACCGAAAGGCTCAAAGAAGTTGCCGTAGAAGAAGGCATGGTTACTTTGTTAGCTTATAGTCTGAACTTGGTACGGGAAGGAAGTACAACTCTAGAAGAAGTAGAACGAGTAACATTTACAGATTCTGGTTTAGAAGCAGAACTTAAAGCCAAGCGCAAAAGTTCTTTGGAGTGCCGTACTTGTAACGCTCAACTAAAACAAGAGTGGCTAGATTGTCCGTACTGCATGACCTCGCGTTTTCAAGAATAAATAAGTTAACAACTTTGCGATTGCTAGTCATAAATATATTTACCTAGGAGAAAAACATGGAATACATGATTGAAGACTTAATGGAGCAAGTAGTTGAAAGTGGTGGCTCTGACTTGCACTTGTCGGCGGGATTACCGCCCTACATTCGAGTCAGTGGCAAATTAACCCCCACAGAACACGAGCCATTGACCCCAGAACAATGTCAGCGCTTGATATTTAGTATGCTCAACAACACTCAACGCAAAAACTTAGAGCAGAACTGGGAACTTGACTGTTCTTACGGAGTAAAGGGATTAGCTCGTTTCCGGGTCAACGTATACAAAGATCGCGGTGCTTATGCGGCTTGTTTGCGGGCGTTGTCTTCTAAAATTCCGGCAATGGAAATGTTGAATTTACCTAACATTGTCCGAGAAATATCTGAAAAACCCAGAGGACTTGTATTGGTAACAGGCCCTACGGGATCGGGTAAAACTACAACTCTAGCTTCCATGATCAACAACATTAATATGACTCGCTCGGAGCATATTTTAACGGTTGAAGATCCGATCGAATTTATTTACGAACCACTTAAAAGCTTGATTCACCAACGTCAAGTAGGAGAAGATACAAAAAGCTTTGCTAACGCTTTAAGAGCCGCTTTGCGCGAAGATCCAGACGTGATTTTAGTAGGAGAGATGCGCGACTTGGAAACGATCCAGTTAGCAATTTCGGCGGCGGAAACCGGACACTTAGTATTTGGAACATTACACACGAGTTCTGCCGCTCAAACCGTTGACCGGATGGTGGATGTGTTTCCCCCCGAACAACAGCAACAAGTGCGCGTACAGCTATCAAACTCTTTAATTGCTGTATTTAGTCAAACTTTAGTATCCAAGAAAAAGCCCAAACCCAATGAATTTGGGCGGGTAATGGCGCAAGAAATTATGATTGTTACTCCAGCTATTTCTAACTTAATTCGGGAAGGCAAAACCGCACAGATTTATTCTGCAATTCAAACTGGGGGTAAGTTAGGGATGCAAACCTTGGAAAAAGTATTATCAGACTTGTACAAAGCTGGAACTATCTCTTTTGAAGCGGCGATGTCCAAAACTTCTAAAACAGACGAGTTGCAGCGTTTAATTGGTGGAGTCCCAGGCACCGTAGCCCCAGGAACAAAACCAGGAATGGCGGGTATGCAGGCTCGTTAGTTTTCCCTAGAGACGCTCTCTTAAGCGTCTCTATTTATTATTAAAAAATTTCGCAGTTAGAAAATATTTGGAGATCGGCTATGCCTACCTACGTCGCCCGCGTTCGAGATGCTAAAGGGAATGCCAGAAAAGAAAAAATTGTGGCAGCTTCGCCATTTATAGCTCGTTCTAGCTTAAGAGAAAAAGGCTTAGTAATTCAAGACTTGAAGCAAGCTCAAGAATTTAAACTCAGTGGAGATTTAGACTTAAGCCAATTTCAAGCTGCTTTAGCAAAAGTTTCGGTCAAGGACAAAGCGATTTTTTCCCGTCAATTTGCAGTATTGACAAATGCGGGAGTCGCGATCGTGCGGAGTCTTGGCGTACTATCAGAACAGTCTCCTAATCCAAAATTAAAAAAGGCTTTAATTGAAATTAGCGAAGATGTACAACAAGGAGTAAACCTTTCGGAGGCGATGCGAAAGCATCCTCAATGTTTTGA
Organism: Aliterella sp. RAGGC_92; assembly: GCA_030826005.1. Lineage (GTDB taxonomy): Bacteria > Cyanobacteriota > Cyanobacteriia > Cyanobacteriales > Chroococcidiopsidaceae > Aliterella. Next base: position 16,848 of record JAPJOW010000060.1, on the reverse strand, counting down.
TACGTTGTACGTCAGTATGGTGCAAGCAGGAGAGGTTGGCGGCGTACTAGATGAAGTAATGAATCGTTTATCTAAGTTGTTGGAAGATGTTGCTAGATTGCAAAATCAAGTTAAATCAGCTTTAGCTTATCCTGTGGCTGTGGGAATTTTAGCATTACTGATTTTCTTAGGGATGACGATATTTCTGATTCCAATTTTTGCGGATATATTTAAGCAATTAGGCGTGGAATTGCCGCCATTGACGCAGTTCATGCTCACCGTTAGCGAAACTATTACCAGTTGGAAAGTTTTTGTGCCGATCGCTGTATTTATGGGTGGTAGTTTCTTCTTTCAACAGTACTACAGAACTCGGCTCGGTCGCGAAACCATAGACCGCCTTTCTTTGAAAGTGCCTTTATTTGGCGATCTCATTCAAAAGTCTGCCGTAGCTCGTTTTAGTCGGACTTTTGGGGCGTTGACTCGTTCGGGCGTGCCGATTTTGACGGCGTTAGAAATTGTCCGCGATACTGCTGGAAATCAAGTAATTGCCAATGCTTTGGATGCTTCAAGGTTAGAGATTCAACAAGGTGGAATGATTAGTTTGGCTTTAAAGAAAGATGCCGTTTTTCCAACTATGGCAATTCAAATGATTAGTATTGGTGAGGAGACTGGAGAATTAGACCAGATGCTTATGAAAGTTGCGGATTTTTATGAAGATGAGGTAGAGCAAGCAGTAAAAGCGCTCACCAGTGTCATTGAACCCGTGATGATTGTGGTTTTAGGCGGAATGGTTGGGGTAATTTTGCTATCTATGTACTTACCGATGTTTAAGGTGTTTGAAACTTTGGGTTAGGGCAAACCCAGTTTTGTTGGGGTATGAAAAAAATCGACTGATACTGGATAAATTGCTGTCATATCCCGACAATTTGCCTTGAACTTGGCTCGATCAAAAGGTTGTAAAAATTGAACTACTAAAACGACAAATAGCTAATTTAATATATGACGAGTAAAAAATCTGATTACGAGCAGTTATTGGCAGAGTATAGCAATCCATTATCTGCGATCGCACTTCTCAAGCAACACCGTCCTTATTTAGAGGCTATTCCCAGTCTCCGTCGCCCGGAAGAAAGCTTAATTACCATCCCTTTTCCGATTGTGCGCTTGCGCCTACCTGCTTCTAGTTTTGCCGATAAAACTACGGAAGCAAGAATGCTACCTTGTGAAGTAGCAATTTTAATGTGCGATCCAGAGTGGAAAATTAAGACAGGAATAGAACTTTTTGTTTTTATCCACCGTCCCGATGAAGATTTTTCCGATTTACTCCGGCGCTGGCGACAAATTCAAGTTTGGCTAGATAAAGATTATGAATGGGTAATGCCTCCCCGTTACAAACATATTTTTAGCGAAGGGGCTAATGCTATTCATCCTTTGTTTGTAGTCTTTCCAGACACTCCCGAAAGAATTAAAAAAGGTCTGCAAGGGGCGAATTTGCCTTTTGTTCCGCAAGTAATTACGGCGGATAGGGAACAAATAGCTGAGTTTGTTAGAGAAAGTCCCACAATTTAGGAGAACGTAGAAAGACGTTTCCCGTCACAAATGCGTAGAGACGTTTCACTGAAACATCTCTACATGAATGGCGATGTATTATCGAACAAATTGGGGCATAATTTCCGCCGCCGTAAACAAGCCGTAAATCCCTCGCCGTTGCAACCCAATTCCGGCTTTGAGATAACCAAAGGCAGTGCCACACACATTTGCTGCCATACTGGTTTCGTCGCCTAAAGTAAAAGTATGAGTAGAAATTTTGCCTTCAAAGGTTCTTCCCGTTACCTGTACATTAGTGCTGAGGGGCTTTTTGGGATTGCGAGTATCGACTACACCCCCTACCGTAACGCGATCGCGATCGCATATCCCGGCTAATTCCAACATCACGTCGTCGGCGTGTTCCATATTTTCTAAAGTCAATACTCCATTCGTCTTATCTAGCAAGGCTTCTACTTGTGCGTCAGTCATTGCTCTTGCTTGTTCGACGCTATACCCTGGTAAGTGGGCGATATCTTCTCTAATCGTTGCTCTGTAGGCTTCCCAGTTAGCGATTCCTACCCCAAAGGTAATTTTGACGCTGTGAACTTCGGCGTAGCTTTGAGACGCTAAAACGGCGGCGGCGGTTAGCAATCCTGGCGTTGCGCCACAGCCTGTTAAATAGGTAATTTGAGCCGATTGTAACTCAGATTTTAATGCCAATAGTTGCTCTACGGCGCTGGTGCGTTTGATCGCATCTACTAATACTCCTTGCCAATGCGATCGCATAAACATTTGGGCTACGGAGGCTATAAAGGTATTAGGCAAGTTGGGCAATGCTAAAAAATACCCGTCTACTTGCGAACTTTCAATTAATTCTTGAATGCTTTGGTTACTTAGCGTCCCTCCAGCTTCTAATTGCCCTACCGATCCTTGCTGCGCGTAGGCATTAACGCACTTATCTACATCTAATCCGCCCGTTGCGTAAGCATAACCTTTGAGATCGGCTACTGCTACTAACAACATCTCTTTTTTAAGCGCAATTAATTTAGCCGCCGCTTGCCCTAATCCACCAAAACCCAAAACTCCTACGCGCATTGGGGTAGAAGAAGTAGTAAAACTTTTAATATCGGCACTCATGCCTGTTACCCACACTGAACAAAGTTTAATTATCGTAAATTTTTGCCGCTTTATTCGCTCCTTTCTTTGCAAAAATTCCTTTATTTATAGCGTTAGGAAGCGATCGCCCTAATTGTAAAGTTTTATGCGTCCCTTGACGGCAGCGTATAGTTAAGGGAAACTTACATATAACTAATGTAACTACTCAGTTTTTGATAAGTTTTGTAAATTTTTAATTATCTATAATTCGATAGATGAAAATTTAGGTTAACGACTGACACATTAGTTATAAGCGATATTTGCTTAAGTTATGTAAAGTTTTAATGCCGTTATATGGTTCTATGCTGTAGGAAATTTAACGATATATGGAAACACTAGAGTTTGTTATCTATCCAGACGGTAGAGTGCTAGAAACAGTTACGGGAATTATTGGCGCTTCATGCGCGGAAGTTACCGCAGCTATTGAGGCACAGTTAGGAACGGTAGTTGACACCGAGCAAACATCGGATTTTTTTGCCGCTCAAGTTTATCAAACAAATAATACTACAACTCAAAATGCTTTGAGTCAGTGGTAAGTTATATTTTTTTATTTAGTTTTAGACTCCTTCACTCACAAACACCATGTCACATTTTAGCCAAATCAAAACTCAAATCCGCAATTTAACCTCTTTGCAAGCTGCTTTAACCGATTTAGGAATTAAGTGGACATCAGAACCATTAGCAGTACGCGGTTATAGAGGACAAAGCCGGGAAGCAGCGATCGCGATCGAACAAGAAAACGGTTACGATGTAGGATTTAGCTGGAATGGCAAAGAATACGAATTAGTAGCAGACTTGCAGTATTGGCAGCAACCGCTATCAGTAGAAGGGTTTTTGCGCCAAGTAACTCAACGTTATGCTTACCATACCGTAGTTAGCGAAACAGCAAAACAAGGCTTTCAAATTTCCGAACAACAACAAAATAATGATGGTTCAATTCGCCTTTTAGTACAGCGTTGGAGTAATTAATGGCTGATTTTGGACAAGAGCGCTCGGAAAAAGAACCAGAATTAGGGGGAATTTTCCGCGATAATCCCGATAGATCCGGTTTAGAACCAGAACTTGGGGGGATAGTTCGGCAAAATGGCGTATATGTAGATGAAGTAATCTGTATTGGTTGCAAGCATTGCGCCCATGTCGCCCGCAATACCTTTTACATTGAGCCAGATTATGGGCGATCGCGGGTAATTCGTCAAGATGGCGACTCGGAAGAATTAATCCAAGAAGCCATTGATACTTGTCCCGTTGATTGCATTCACTGGTTGGATTATACAGAAGTTAAAAAACGCGAAGAAGAACGCCAATATCAAGCAATTCCGCTTATTGGATATCCAATAGATGAGGCGGTAGTTGCGGCACATAGGCGACGCAATAAGCAGCAAAAATTAGCTCGGAAAAAAGCAAAATATTAGAGCGATAAAAAGCGGTTGTTGACTACAGCCGCTTTTTTAATAACTATTTTAAGGATTTAAGCAAAAGCTAAGTTATTGCCGATTATTTGGCGAATTTCGGTAGTTAGATGTTTATAAGTATCTTCGGGAAAAACTGGGGAAGCTAGATCGCAATCAATACTTAAACCTAGATCGATCCAAGAAGTGCAACCACCGTATTGGGGACGATAATCGATAACTTGGGGCGTTGGTAACTTGTAAGTGCGTAGTAACAGAATATAGATAGGTTGGCGCGGTTTCCATTTTAAGCGAGTTGTTATAAATTGTTCGTTCCAAATATGAAAGGGTAAAAGCGCTTTAATAGTATTTTCTTCGCTTACAGGCAAAACATCGGTAATTTCTGCCCAGCTAGATATAGTAACTTGTTGAGGATGCCAACCAGAAGCTACAGGAGTAACGCGACTTTGATAAACAGGCTTTAAAAGTGCTGGTTGTTGATGTTCGTAAGTCGGATAAAGGAGAATGCGAGTGTACGGTACTTGAAATTTGCCTTGGCTTTCTTTGATGCCACCTTTACGCAGCAACATAATTGTTTTACCTTGTTCTAAGGCTTCAAGTGCGATCGCCCATTCTTTGAGAGCGTGAGTAATTGAGGACATATATAAGATTGGTGGGTTTCTCAGCTTATACTAGCGCTGGAAACTTGCAATAAAAACAGATATGTGGCGGTTAATTTTAGTTATAGCGTTGCTGCTGACAAGTTGTAGCAGTGGAGAACCAAATAGAGAAATAGCAGAAAAAGCGATCGCTTTGCAAACTCGGCAACTTCAACAGCAGTTACAGCAAAACGTTGATAAGTTGGACATTTCCCATGTAAATATTACCCAAAAGCAGCCTTTGAGCATTGATAAATTAGCAGGGTATCGAATCCAAGGCACTTATGACTTTACAATTAAGCTGCCGAAACAACAGTTGAGTAAGCAGCAAAACCCCTTCGATCTTTATTTGCAGCGCCAAAAAGAAGGTAAAACTTGGCGTTTAGCACTGCCGAAAATGGCTAAAAACGGTGTTTTCACTTGGCTTACTTATGCGATCGATTAGAAAAATTATTAAAGGAATATGCAGAAACCCCAAGTAAATATTATTTTAGGTACGCGCCCCGAAGCAATTAAACTTGCGCCTGTAATTCAAGCATTTCAAAAGTCGCAATCTGTAGACGTGGAGGTAATTTTAACAGGTCAACATCGGGAAATGGTCGAACAAGTAATGCATCTATTTGACCTCAAAGCCGATAAAGATTTAGAGATTATGCAGGCGGGACAGTCGCTTACAGACATCACCGAACGCAGTTTACGCGGCTTAGAAAAGTTATTTAGGGAAAATAAACCCAATTTTGTCATCGTCCAAGGCGATACTACTACAGCCTTTGCAGCGACTTTAGCGGCATTTTATCAACAAATTCCTGTAGGTCACGTTGAAGCAGGATTGCGAACCGACGATTTATTTAACCCCTTTCCTGAAGAAGCCAATCGACGATTAATTTCTCAGCTTACCCAGTTGCATTTTGCACCGACAACTTTAGCCGTCGAAAACCTCCAACGTTCGGGAGTAGTGGGAGAAATTCACCATACAGGGAATACTGTTATTGATGCTTTACTCACCGTCGCCAAACGGCAACCAGCTTGCGATATAAAGGGTTTGGACTGGTCAAAATACCGCGTTTTGCTTGCAACCGTGCATCGGCGGGAAAATTGGGGAGAACCGTTACAAGATATTGCTCAAAGCTTTTTACAATTATTAGAGTTGTTCCCAGATACAGCGTTACTTTTGCCCTTGCATCGCAATCCTACCGTGCGCGAACCTTTGCAACAATTGTTAGGCAATCATCCAAGAGTATTTTTGACTGAACCCTTAGATTATGCTCAATTAGTAGGTGCGATCGCCAAATCCTATTTATTACTAACCGATTCTGGCGGATTGCAAGAGGAAGCGCCAAGTCTGGGTAAACCTGTGTTAGTATTGCGAGAAACTACCGAACGCCCGGAAGCTGTAACAGCAGGTACGGCAAAGCTTGTAGGCACTAATCCCAATGTTATTGTCTCAGAAGCGAAGGAACTGTTAAGCGATGAAACGGCTTATCAAAAAATGGCAACGGCTATTAATCCTTTTGGTGATGGTCATGCTTCCGAAAAGATTAGGCAACTTGTAGAAAATTATTTAGGTAAAATAACCTCTAATTGAGCAAAGCGATCGCGCAGTAAGCCAGATAAAGCCCGTAATCCCCATTCTTCACTGCGCCGATGTCCAATTGCTACGCAACTAATTCCTGTTTCTTCTAAAGCTGCTTTAGCGTTTTGTCTAAATTGCCCAGTAATGTAGATATTTGCGCCGCGATCTTTAGCTTCGCGCACTAAAGCATCATTCATCGCACCCACTACCGCCACCCGCGAAATATCGCCTGTAGTACCGGAAATGACGCGATCGCAGCCGTTGAAAATTTGTTTGAGGCGATCGCCATATTTAGCAAAACTATCGCTTTCCACGTCTCCTATCATCCCGATGGCGCGTCCTGCTTTTTCCCCTAGCACTTCTAAATTAGACATTCCCAGTACCGTAGCAAGGCGAGGATTAAAACTAAGGGTTAAAGCTTCATCAAAAGCCAAATGATAAGCAACTACACCAATATCAACTTTTGGCATTTGCCAAGGACGATGTAAAAACAGCCCGTCTAAGCGCTCTTGCTGCGCCCAGGTGGTTAATTCTGCCCAAGGTTCTAACGCAAGTCCAAAACGAGCGATTACTTTTTCTGAAGGTATATATACGCCGTTTTGGTCTTCAGTAAAACGATGAGCGGCAAAAAATTCAGATAAAAACCGGGCAATATCATCTAGATAAGTTGTCATTTACAGTATTTTCATCCAAATGTTCGGCAACATTTTGATAGAGACTCAAAACATGACTATCTTGCAGGTTATAAAATACATTGCGCCCTTGCTTGCGATAACTTACTAAGCGCATAGCCCGTAAAGTCCGCAATTGATGAGATACCGCCGATTCACTCATATTTAAAGCCGCAGCTACATCGCATACACATAGTTCTTTTTGAGCTAAAACTGACAAAATTCTCAAACGGTTAGCATCTCCTAGTAAGCTAAAAAACTCTGCCATGCGTTGGGCTTTATTGATGCTGAGTACCTGCTGCAAACTAGAAACATCAACCGAGTGAGGCGAGTCGCATTTAGGAATTGTCTCAACTACCGCGCGATCGCTACTAGAATAAACTGACATTTAAAATTATTCTCCCTTCTACCCAAGTATAACAACAGGTATGGGGGCTAAAAATTGCCGCCCGCTAAGATTACTCGTGCGATCGCCTTTATTTATGCTGATTAATTCTTGTTTCGCTGTCACTAATATTCAAAACTTATTTACTCTATTACAGTTTCCCTTTATGCAAAGGGCGATCGCTGGGGGGGTATTAATGGGGTTATTGGGCGGTTTATTAGGAAGTTTCGTTACCTTGCGTCAGCTATCTTTTTTTAGCCATGCAGTCGGTCATGCGGCGTTAATTGGTGTGGCTTTAGGTGTATTGCTGCATATAGAACCTACATTGATGTTATTGCCTTTTACTTTAGTATTTGGCTTAGTTGTGTTGTATTTAATCGATCAAACCAATTTAGCTAGTGACAACGTACTTAGTATTGTGTTATCGGGCGCTTTAGCGGTTGGTGTCATTTTAACTAGCTTAATCAAAGGCTATCGCGGCAACTTGATGGCGGTACTATTTGGCGATATTCTTGCTATTAATACTACTGATTTAATTTTGACGGCGATCGTGCTTGTTGGTGCGGCGGTGTTTTTATTATCTACCCTTCGCCAGCAAATATTATTAACTCTCAATCCGGCGGTGGCGCAAGTTCAAGGTATTCCCGTACAGTTGTATCGTTACTTGTTTGTCGTGCTGCTTTCTTTAGCAGTAGCTGTAGCGATTAAAGCTGTAGGAGTGTTGCTAGTCAATGCTTTTTTAGTAATTCCCGCCTCTTGTGCCAAACTCCTCAGCCATCACTTTACGCGATTTTTGACTTTATCTATCTTTTTTGGAGCAATAAGTAGTATTGCTGGCATGATAGTATCCGGTTTATTTAATTTTGCTTCCGGCCCTAGTATTGTTTTGGTTCAATTTGTGCTATTTTTAGCGGTTTTTGGCGTTGCTAAGTTGTTAGTCAAGACAGCCTAAGTTTTTTTGCGTATATGCTTGCCAAAACTCTCTATATTTGTTAGCTTAATAAAGCACTCAAAACGCAAGTTGGCGTGCGCCGGGATAGCTCAGTTGGTAGAGCAGAGGACTGAAAATCCTCGTGTCCGCAGTTCAAATCTGCGTCCTGGCATTTATAAAAACAAGCAATTCAGCCTTTCTTGACACGGCTGGTTCATAACATACCTGTACTCATATACCAATTACTGGAGTAGTTAGCGATCGCAGTCTTTTGAGTGCTATTAACTATATACCTTCTACTTCTACAAATCCGCCCACAACCCAAATGGCGATGAGCATAGCCCAAGGTAGTAATACCAAGGCTAAATATAGCGATTTGCTCCTAGCTTGCCAAGGGAGAAAAGTTGAGGTGGAGAAACTAAAGGCGCTTCACGATGCAGCAAATAATGTTGTGCGCTTCGATCGCCTTGAAGTTGTAGACATCAACGATGTATTAAAAGGTCAAGAGATTAAAGCTTTTCAACAGCGACACGCTCGACATAGCGCCGAAGAAGACCGTATCCTAGAGAGCGCATTAAACAACGTCAACGTTGCCGTTTCCAATAATAATGAGATTATGACCCTGGAATAGGCACTTTTAATGCGCCAAGTTAACAAAAAAAGTATTGTTGGGATCGAAGTCCCCGATGACATATATTACAGCCAAGTATTTATCTTCTACGACTCCACACTGAATTAAGCAATTACCCTTGCTACTAGGTAACTTGTAGGTTTTGGCGATCGCTACTGCTAATTTTGGCTTGTTCGCGATCGCAAATCAATTAATTTGGCGCAATTCTCGAACAGCTAATTGATTGTATGCCAGTGCCAGAAATACTTACATTTACTATACTCTTAGTAAGGCAAGTAGTAACTTTATTTTCATTTCTTAGTTTTAGATCGCGCGCAAGCGTGCAACTTTAAAATTGCCCTTTTTCATCAAAGGAAATATATTCTTTCTGTTGGCAAACAAAATAATTATTGTTTAATCCTATATTGGTATCCATACTCAAAACGCAACTTGATAAAGAGCCATTTGCGTAATTATTAGCTGTATTCGCTGTGCAAGAAACGGAGGCAAAAGCTGCTTGTGGTATGGCAATAATAGAAATTAAGCTTAGTGCAGACATAGCTAAAAAATGTAATTTTGACATATAAAAAAGCAAGTAAATAATGTATTACTTGCCTATTCTCGGCTTAAGCTACCTCTAACAACCTCCGCACTAATACGGTAATTGATATAAAGTTTTGGCAATGTTTTCTTTGCAAAAGACAGTAATAGTCAAGCTTATCTTTAATAATTTTTTTTAGCGCATCCAGATTACTGTTAAAACATTTTAATCTAAACTAAAATCACCAAGTAAAGCCAACTGATTTGGTTCAGTAATTACTACTTGCCAACTTCCATCTCCTAATCTTTTTGGAGCTACATTTTTTATTTTTACTAATTCATCTACAGCATCTATAGGATTAATAGGAATTTGGTTGAGCGTCTGTCTTGAAACTGTTAATCTATACACCACATTTGCTGGGGTTACTACTTTAAATTCTATATTTTCTGAAGTAGATACTGTGTATTCTGTAACTTTTCCTTGAATAATATTTTGCTGTTTATTTTGATTTTGGCAAAACACATTTACTGTTTTATCAAAGCTAAGAGAGTTTAACTTGAATTCAGGGCAGCTTAATATTGATTCTGTTCTAGATACAATTTTTCTTAATTCACTATAATCAGGAATTGTAGCTGTTCCATAATTAGCCTGAGTACGAAGTTTTGCTGGGGCATTTAATAAAATATTACTAATAAGTTTTCGATCTTCCTTAGATAATTTGGGAGATAAATAAACCCCCGCCCCAGGAATTGCTTTACTAACATGAATTATTCTTAGTTGGGAGTCATTTTTAATAACATCATATCTACTAGAGGCAATATCAACTTGTCCCAATTTAACTAATTCTCTTGTTTTTGTTGGGCTATAACCCGTACCTATACGCAAGGATTTACCATACAAAGTATAAATTGGCAAATGAAATGTTGGAGCAGATTCAGGACTACCTAACGCAATAGTAGTAGTTGAATTTATATCAGCAATAGAGCGAATGTTGCTATCGGCGCGCACGTATAAAGCCGAGCGATAATAAGGAGGTCTATCGGGATACATCATCCCGATGCCAAAATAATTATTGTCTTCTGCTACAATCGAAAATATCGGCGATCGCGTAAAAGCAATATCCCACTCTTTACTAGCAATACGTTGAGAATTTTGTTGATAGGGCGTGTCTCGATCGATTTCAACTTTGACGTTTAGTTGTTTTTGTAAATAAGTTGCTAGAGCGCTGTAATTTTCAGTTTTGGGCGGGGTGGCAATCCCAATAATTAAGGGTGCAACGGCTAAGTTTTTATAACAAGTATTCCAAACTCTTTTTTCGCTTTTTTTAGGACAAGGTCGATCGAATTGCCAAACTTTAACTATACCTCCACTCATAGCTAACGCGATCGCTAAACTAATTGCCGACAAAACTAATACTTTATTTCGACTTTTAGAAAGTAGTTGCATTTTTGAGAAAGCAAAATGTTGTTTAAGCGGTAGTTTCTTAAGTCTTAATGGTATTTACCTATTTATTGTACAAACCAAAATCAATTTTGCCGTCTCTATTGACTTCGCACTAGAGTAGTACTTTAGACGAGAGAGAAATTAGTAATGCACGTAGTAGATAAATTGTCAACCAAAACTTGGGCAAAAGCGATCGCCAAACCCGCTACAGAATTTGCTCTAACAAAGTTACCAATTATTTCCGGCAGCATCCCGCACGGTTTGCGCGGCACATTGTACCGCAACGGGCCAGCAAGGCTAGAGCGTGGCGGTATCCGGGTGGGACACTGGTTTGATGGCGATGGGGCAATTTTAGGGGTGTATTTTGGCAATGAAGGCGTAACGGGGACTTATCGTTACGTGCAAACGGCGGGGTACGAAGAAGAAGCGGCGGCGGGTAAATTGCTTTACGGCAACTATGGCATGACTGCGCCGGGGGCAATTTGGAATCAATGGTTAAAACCAATTAAAAATGCGGCTAATACGTCGGTTTTGGCGTTACCTGATAAGCTTTTGGCACTATGGGAGGGTGGGAAACCTCACGCTCTAGATTTGCAGACATTAGCAACGAAGGGAATGGATAGTTTAGGTGGGTTGGAAAATAATTTAGCTTATTCTGCCCATCCTAAATGCGATCGCCAAACAGGAGAAATATTTAATTTTGGCGTGAGTCCTGGGAAAGATGCGACATTAAATATCTATAAAAGTACTCGCACGGGCAAAATTATCAAAAAGTCCGCAACCAAGCTTGACGGCGTACCTTTGATTCATGATTTTGTTTTAGCGGGGCAATATTTGGTGTTTTTTGTCCCACCCGTGCGAGTAAACCCGTTACCACTATTATTTGGATTAAGCAGCTATAGCGAGGCTTTGCAATGGCAACCAAAATCAGGCACGCAGTGGCTAGTTTTTGACCGCGAGAGCTTAGAATTGGTCAATCGCGGCGAAACTGAAGCATGGTATCAATGGCACTTTAGCAATGGCTATGTAGACTCTAGCGGGGCGATCGTCGCGGGGATGGTGCGCTACGAAGATTTTGCAACAAATCAGTATCTTAAAGAAGTTGCGACGGGGGAAACTCATACCGCAGCTAAAAGTACGTTATGGCAAGTACATCTCAATCCTACGAGTGGCGCAATAACTACCGAAGAAATTTTAGATCGTCATTGCGAGTTTCCCATAGTACCCCCCCAGCACGTAGGACAAAGAGCAGGTTCTACTTATTTATCGGTGCATCGTCAAGGAACAGATCCAAGCCGTGAGATATTTGGAGCGATCGCGCGTTTTAATAATACAACCGATACTCTTACCATTGCGGACATGGGAGAAAATCGTTATCCCACAGAGCCAATATTTGCCCCAAATCCTGAAAACCCCGATACTGGCTGGATAATTACTGTTGTCTACGATAGCAATACAGATACAAGTGAAGTTTGGGTATTAGATAGCGAAGGATTGGATAAAGAACCTATTTGCAAACTCAGCTTACCTAGCGTAATTCCACCAGGTTTTCATGGTACATGGCAACCTGGGTAAAGTTTAATGAGGATTTCACCCCCTAATGTCGCGTCAAGATGCTGTACTTGGTAAAAATATATTTGCGTCTTGACGCGCAATAACACGATTGCTAAATGAAAAACTTTTATGGCTTACTACTGGTTTAAAGCATTTCATATTGTTGGTTTCGTTGTTTGGTTTGCGGGATTATTCTACTTAGTGCGTCTTTTTATCTACCATGTCGAAGCTAACGCCGAACCTGAACCAGCCAAATCAATTCTCAAAAATCAATACCAATTGATGGAAAAGCGGCTATATGGCATTATTACCACTCCAGGAATGCTAGTTACAATTGCGATGGCGATTGGACTTGTTACGACAGAACCCGATGTTCTCAAACAAGGTTGGCTGCATATTAAGTTGGGGTTTGTGGTGCTTTTGCTTGGCTATCATCACTACTGCAAACGGCTGATGAAGCAACTAGAAAAAAATGAGTGTACGTGGAGCGGTCAACAATTGCGGGCATTTAATGAAGCACCTACTATATTGCTAGTAGCGATCGTCATGTTGGCTATTTTTAAAGACAATTTACCTACAGACCTTACAGCTTGGGTAATTTTTGCCATAATTATTGCTATGGCAGCAACGATTCAGCTTTACGCCAGAAAGCGCCGACTAGATAAAGAAAGAATACTTGCGGAAATACCCCAAGAATAAGCAATAATCGATTACTAGCCAAGGATTTCACCCTTGGCTAGATAATTACGCGATCGCTACCTGTGAAAACTGACACAATTTTCTATCAACTATTCCAAACCTTTCCCGCCGCATTTTTTGAACTTATCGAGCAACCAGATTTAGCAAATAGTGGTTATCAATTTACATCGACAGAAATTAAGCAACTAGCTTTTCGATTGGATGGCTTATTTTTACCAAGGGAAGACTCTATAGACGAGCCAATTTACTTTGCAGAAGTACAGTTTCAAGTAGACAAAAGAATTTATCATCGCTTGTTTGGAGAAATTTTCTTATATCTATCAAGGTGCGATCGCGCCAATGACTGGCGGGCAGTAGTAGTATTTAAGCGACGAAGCTTAGATCCTGGCAACCTCCCGCAGTTTGTCGAATTGCTTGCAAGCCAAAGAGTGCGGAGAATTTATTTAGATGAATTGGGTGAAGTTTCCGGGCAATCAATCGGAGTTGGTATAGTTAAATTAGTAGTAGAGACGAAGAAAAAAGCCACTAATTTAGCTAAAGAGCTATTTAATCGAACCAGCCAGGAAATTATTGACCAATCCCTAAAAGAGCGAGTTATGGGATTAATAGAGACAATAATTTTATATAAATTACCAGAATTAACACCCAAGGAACTAGAAGCTATGTTTGGGCTAGACGAATTAAAGAAAACTCGGTATTTTCAGGAAGTTACAGAAGAAGCTAGACAAGAAGGCAGACAGGAAGTTATCTCCAAGTTCTTAAAGTCTGGATTGAGCATTGAACAAGTAGCGCAAGTTTTAGATTTATCCGTTGAACAAGTTAGACAAATAGCCGCGCGATCGCCTAATGAATAAGAAAATAGAAGTTATATCTGGGCTGATAAATTTATAGATTAACCATAGATTAATCTTTCCTTTGCCTAAGCATGAAGAAGATTGATTAAGGTATTGACGTGTATAGAAAAAAGTCAGCAAAATAATATGACTGTATCGCGTCGCCAGTTTTTTGCTCTAGCAGGGGCTGGAGCTTCTTGTGCGGTTCTCGCTGCTCCCTTAAAAGCGCTTTATTCTAGAGAAGCAAAGGGTAAAAAGGTTTATGGTAAAGGCTACGGTGCGCTGCAAACCGATCCTAGTGGATTATTAGACTTACCAAAAGGATTTCAATATCGAGCCTTTTCGAGGACTGGTGACATGATGAGCGATCGCAATCCCGTCCCCGGAAATCATGATGGGATGGCTGCCTTTAAAGGTGCTAAAGGCACGACAATTTTAGTTCGCAATCACGAACTTAGCCCTAGTTCTAGCACAACTGTTGCCGCCCCAGACAATAAAAAATACGATCCTCTTTCTCGTGGCGGTACAACTACTTTGATTGTGGGTGCAAATCGAGAACTAATTAAAGATTATGCTTCCCTTGCAGGCACTTATCGTAATTGTGCTGGTGGTGCAACTCCTTGGGGTTCGTGGATTAGTTGCGAAGAAAATACTTCGACTCCACAAACCAATACACCAGAAGGTCTCAATAATGTCTCTAAGTTTCACGGCTACAACTTTGAAGTTCCCTCGACAGCGACAGAACTTGTAGACCCTATGCCCCTCGTAAGTATGGGAAGATTTAACCATGAAGCGATCGCTATAGATCCGCGCACGGGAATTGTTTATCAGACAGAAGATCGAGGTGATAGTCTGTTTTATCGTTTTATTCCCAAGCAACCAGGAGTCTTGCAAGCGGGAGGAGTTTTAGAAGCCTTAAAAATCAAAAATAGACCCCAAGCTATTACTAAAACAGGCTTTAATGTAGGCGATCGCCTGGATGTTGAGTGGGTAAGAATTGACGATGTAAATCCTGCGCTCGATACCGTAAGAGTTGAAGGTTTTACCAAGGGAGCGGCGCAATTTACTCGCGGTGAAGGTATAGCTTATGGCAATGGCGAAGTGTACTTTGCTTGTACCGATGGCGGTGCGGCTGGAAAAGGTCAAGTTTGGCGCTATATTCCCAGTAGATATCCTCAAGATGGCGGTACTCTTGAGCTATTTGTAGAACCAAACGATGAAACGGTATTAGAAAACCCCGATAACGTTATTGTTTCTCCGTTTGGGGATGTGTTTCTCTGCGAAGACGGCGATGGTACGGATTATGTAGTTGGAGTTAATTCTAGAGGACAACTCTACCAATTTGCTCGTAATGGCTTTAATGACTCTGAGTTTGCTGGAGTTTGCTTTTCCCCTGATGGTCAAACAATGTTCCTCAATATACAAAGTCCTGGAATTACTTTTGCTATTTGGGGAGATTGGCGAAAAAAAGCTTAGGGAGGCTGCAATTTAAAGGCGTTACCAGCAACGCCTCTACTATTACTGTGCGGTACGAAACCATTCGGTTATACCATCAGAAATTGCCTTGGCTAATTTTTGTTGTTCTTGGGGGTTTGTAATCCACTCAAACTCGGTAGGATTAATCATAAAGCCAAGTTCTAATAGTACCGAGGGTGCAGTAGTGGGACGAGTTAGGGCTAAGTTATTCCAATACACGCCGTAGGAAGGACGAGCCAGCTTTTTGACTAAATAATTGTGCATAAATAAAGCTAAACTGTGCGCCTGGGTGTTGTACCAAAAAGTAGCTATGCCTTTAGTATTGATAGCATCGCCGCTATCGGGTAAAGCGTTGTAATGAATAGAAACAGCGATCGCCGGATCTAGCTTATCAATCATCGTGACGCGATCGCCTAAACCCACATCAATATCTGATTCCCGCGTCATATAGACTGTTGCGCCTTTTGCGACTAAATGCGATCGCACTAATTTAGACATCAACAAATTAATATCTTTTTCAGGATAACCTGTAGCGCCTCTTGAGCCTAATTCTTTACCACCATGACCAGGATCGAGCAATATTTTAATCCCCTTAAGAGGCTTCGCCTCTTGAGCATTAGCAGAGGTAGAAAACACCTTAGTAGTATCAAGTCCCCTTGTCTCCTTGTCCCCTTGTCTCCTTGTCCCCCCCTCTCTCTTTGGTGGATGGCGCAAAGTTAAAACCAAGCTCGTACCGTCGTATCTAAGCTTATATCCCCACTGTTGGTCAACTTTGAGGTTAAAGGTATATTGCACCTGTTTGGGGGCTACCTGTTGCCAATCTAGGCGAGAAATTATCGGGTCATCGTCCAAGCGGATAATGTCGGTTTCGGCGGTGGTGTTGTAGAGCGTTAGAGTAAAAGATTTTTCTCCTTGTTGGACGCTTACAGGTACGGGTACTTGCAAAGGAAATACAACTTCGGTTGCTCCTGGGATTTGTCTGGCGCGGACGCTACGAATAATTGAAGTTGGCGGCGTTACACCTTTTAAAATGCGCGTTTCTTTACTATTAATCCAACCGCCATAATCTAAACGCAACCATTCCCCCTCTTTAGCGGTGATTGTCGCCTGCGTACCCTTGGGTAAAGGAGTAAGTCGAGAATTATCGGTACTCGCACCCGTCCTCGCTACGCCGGAAGCGGCTGTAACTTCGGCAATTTCTAACTCTAACGGGGAAAGAATAGTTATTTTACCTGTACCTCGCTGCTTAGTTGTTTTACCAGCAATTGTTAGCTGAAATTCTGGTAATCCTAAACTAGCTGGTTGCGAAGCCGTTGTACAGCCTGCGTATTTGCCTGCTACTGATTCGGTAAAGGGTCGATTTTGCTGCGTTAGCGCGGCAGAATTGGGCGGTAGTTGGACGTTTTGCGCCTGGGGAAGTAAAGCAA